>JAFMJM010000024.1 GCA_017853455.1 Acidimicrobiia bacterium
ACTTCACCCGCCTCGTCCAGGAGATCGAGACCTTCTCCCGGGTCCAGCACCCCAACCTCATGCGGCTCCTCGGCGCCGGGCAGCACGAGGACCTGTTCTTCTTCTCCATGGAGTGGTGCGAGCAGGGGCCCGTCGACCTCCTCGACCTCGACGTGACCGGGCGCCTCCGCGCCGTCGCCGAAGCCGCCCTCGGGGCCCAGGCCCTCCACGACGCCGGCCTCGTCCACCGCAACGTCCGGCCCCGCAACATCTACCTCCGGGCCGACGGGTCGGCCGTGCTCGCCGACCTGAGCCTCGTGCTCGTCGGCGGGACGGAGATGACCGACCTGTCGTCGCCGAACGCACTCGGGTTCCTCGACCCGGCCCTGCTCACCGTCGATCTCGCCACCCCGGCGAGCGACGTGTTCTCCCTCGGCGCCACCGCCCACCACCTGGCCACCGGCACCCACCTCTGGCCCGGACTCGACCCGGCCCAGACGCTCATGGCCGTCCGCCGGGTGCTGCGTGAGGTCCCCGTGGTGGCGAGCGCCGACCTCCCGGCCGGGGTCGCCGACCTGGTGACCGCCTGCCTCGACCCCGATCCGGCGGCCCGTCCGACAGCGGCGGAGTTCGCCGACCGCCTACGCGCGCTCCTCTGACCCGAACGGGAGATCCGGTGACCGTCCTCGCCGTCGAGACCGAGCCCATCGTCCAGGTCGTGCTGTGCCTGGCAGTCATCCTGATCGTCGGCAAGGTCGTCAGCGCGTTCTGCCGTCGCATCGGCCAACCCGTCGTGATCGGCGAGATCATCGCCGGCGTGATGCTCGGGCCCAGCCTCCTCGGACTGTTCCCCGGCGACCTCGAGGAGAAGCTGTTCCCCCTCGACGTGCGGCCGTTCCTCAAGCTGGTCGCCCAGATCGGCCTGATCCTCTTCATGTTCGTCGTCGGCCTCGAGGTCGACCTCGCCGTCGTGCGCCGGAGTGGCAAGCGGGCGGTGGGCATCTCGCTCACCTCGATCGTGGTGCCGCTCGCCCTCGGGATCTTCGTGCTCGGTCCCGTGCTGCACGGCGAGCACGGCTGCGTCCGGATGACCACCGCCACGGCCACCGAGCGCAATTACACCGCGAAGGACCTCTGCGACCACGCCGATGCCGGTCGGATGGACAACGTCATGGCCGAGCTGCAGGGCAAGCAGATCGGCAACTACCGGGTTCCGTTCTTCCCGTTCGCGCTCTTCATGGGTGTCGCCATGTGCGGCACGGCGTTCGCGGTGCTCGCCCGCATCCTCGCAGAACGCCACATGTTCAAGATCCCACTGGGCGCCCTGCTCGTCGCCTGCGCGGCGGTCGACGACGTGATGGCGTTCACGCTGCTCGCCTTCTCGGCCGCCGTGGCCTCCGGGTCGGGGCTTCCCGCGATCGGACTGATGCTGCTCGAGCTCGCGGTGTTCGTCGCCATCCTGTTCGTGGTGGTCCGCCCGCTCCTCGACCGCTACGTCGTGCAGCAGTTCCGTGACACCGGCACCCTCACCCTCGACCGTCTTGGCCTGTTGTTCATCGGACTGATGCTGTGCTCGTACGCCACCGCCAAGATCGGGGTGCACGAGATCATCGGGGCGTTCCTGTTCGGGGTGATCGTCCCCCGGGCCAACGCCGAGGGGATCTTCCACGAGATCGCGCACCGCGTCGAGGGCGTGAGTCTCGGCTTGTTGCTGCCGGTCTTCTTCGTGATCGCCGGGCAGTCGGTCGACGTCACCCAGCTGACCGGGGCCGACGTGCTGCCCCTGATCCTGATCTGCGCGTGCGCGTTCGTCGGGAAGTTCGGCGGGGCCGCCGTCGCCGCCCGGATCTCGGGCGTCCCCCGCCGCCAGTCGTACGCCGTCGGCACGATGATGAACACCCGCGGCCTGACCGAGTTGGTGATCCTCGCCGTCGGACTCGACGCCCACCTGATCGATACGCGGGTCTACACGATGTTCGTGATCATGGCCGTCGTCACCACCGCCATGGCCGGCCCGCTCCTCAACTGGGTGTACCCGATGAAGTGGCTGCAGCGCGACATCGCCGAGTCGGAGCGCAAGGCCGAGGGTGGGATGGGCGACCGGGCGTTCGTCGTGGTCGACGACCCCACCGCCGTCGACCGCCTCACCGACGCCGCCGTGGCGTTCGGCGGACGCCACCCGGCGTCGATCACCCTGGTGCGTTTCGTCGACCAGGCCGAGCCCCTCGACGCGCTCGCCCGGGTGCTCAGCGAGACCGAGGCGCTCCGGGTGGCGGTCGAAGCGCGCGGCGCCCGGGCCACGGTGATCTGCCGCCGCTCCGACGACCCTGCCGCCGAGGTCGTCCGCGAGGTCGAGCGCGTGGCGCCCGACGCCGTGTTCCTCGGCCACGACGACGCGCCCCTGGTCGCCGCCATCACCGGCGACGGGGTCGACACGGTGGTCGTCCACGAGGCGTTCGACCCGGCGACTCCGGTGGTCACCGAGGGTGGCGGCTCCAACGCCGAGCAGGCGTGCGTCGAGCTCGGCGCCCGCTTCGCGCTCAACGCCCGGACCCCGCTCGAGGTGCGCAACGTGGGGCTCCGGACCCGCCGGCGCCTCGACCGCCTCGGCATCACCCGGGGTCCCGGCTCGCTGGCGGTGGTGGCCCCGGGCGGCGACGGGCCGATCACCGTCCACGCCGGCGCCCGCGACCGCGTCGACCTCGTCGAGCGGCTGGGCACCTGGCAGTACGCCGAGGCCTTCGAGCCCGAGGAGCTCCCGAGCTCGTCGATGAGCGGCTGACCGGGCTCAGGCCCGACCGACCACCTCGAACACCGGCATCGCCTCGGACTTGCCCTTCAGGGCCATCTCGCCGCGGGCGTCGAGGGTGAAGACGTCGTCGAGGGCCGCCGCCAGGTCGGGCGAGACCAGGATCGTCCCGGGCTCGGCGCGGGCGGTGAGCCGGGCGGCGACGTTCACGGTGTCGCCGATGAGGTTGTACTCGCGCCGGCCCAGGTGCACGCCCATCTCGGCGGCGAACACCTGACCGAGGGCCATCCCGATCCGACACGTCACCGAGTCGGTCCCCATGGCGGCGGCGGTCGCCGCCACCACGTCACGCACCGCGAGCGCGGCGTCGGCCGAGCGGACCGGGTCGTCGGTGTGCGCGTTGAGCACACCGAAGGCGACGAGCACGTCGGAGCCCGACGCCTGGTAGGTGACCTTCCGGAGCATGCCGCTCCGGGCGCTCACCACGGCGTCGATCTGCGCGAAGAGCGCCGAGAAGTCGTGGATGAGGGAGTCGAGGCTCTCCTCGTCGGCGTCGTCGACGTCGGTGTCGAGGCCCTCGAGCTTGACGAACCACACCACCGGCGTGGCGAACTCGACCGGGATCTTGCGGTCGCGGGCGGTCTCGACGATGACGTCGAGGATCGGCCGCGGCATGTAGGTGGCGAGCGGCTCGACCAGGGCGAGGGCCTCCTCGATGTCGACCAACATCGCCTCGACGCTCCGGTCGAGCACGACCGGCGTGCGGGGGCGGCGCACCTGCGGGTTGAGGTCGAAGTAGTCGAGCTCCTCGGCGGTGAGGTCGTCGACGATCAGCACGAAGTCGTCCTCGATCGGCTCCGCGGTGAACCGGTCGCCGGCCTCGGCGAACGCCTCGGGGGTGAGCGTGACCCGCCCGACCACGCCGGCACCCTCGGCGGCTTTGGTGCGCCGCACCGCCTCGCCGAACAGCACGTGGTCACGTCGACGGGGTGTGCCGACGTCGCAGGCGAGGAACCGCCCGGCGTGGATCCCGATGCGCATCCCGAGCGTCGACATCCCGGCGGGGGTCTCGATCTCGGCGAACTCCTCCATCGCCCGCTGCATGCGCAACCCTGCGTTGACGGCGCGGCGGACGTCGTCGCCACGGCGGTCGGCGGAGAACCGGATCAGCATGGCGTCACCGGTGAACTCGAGGAGGTTGCCGCCGGCCTGGCCGAAGATGTCGATCATCACGGTGAGGTACCGGTTGAGCACGGCGTTGACGGCCTCGGCGCCCACCCGACCACCCCCGGAGTTCGCCTCCATGAACGGGGTGAACCCGGCGAGGTCGGTGAACATCAGGGCGCCGTCCTGCCACTCGTGGCGGATGGCACCGGCGGCCGGCGGGTCCTCGGCGAGGTGGCGCGGGACCTGGTCGTAGAGGATGCGCAGCAGCGTGCGGAGGTGCACGAAGACGTCGTGGAGGTTGTCGGCCGTGGGGTCGACCCACACACGGGCGTACAGCTCGGCCGGCAACAGCGCCCGCAGGCGCGGCTCGAGGGCGTCGAGGACGTTGCCCGACACGACCGCCGCCGCCGGAGCGGCCGGGGTGGGGGTCGGGGAGGCGGCGGGCTCGTCGTCGCCGAACAGCGAGCTGAGGGGGTCGGAGTTCCGGGGGCGCATCCCCGCATCATTGCCGATCGGGCCGACCGGGTCGCCGGTCGGGCACCGGTCCCGGGCCGGACCCGGGCCGGACCCGGGCCGGGCCGCGGGTTCAGGCGGCCGGGAGCTCCCGGAGGTAGTCGACCCCGAGGTGGGGCGACGACACCAGGAAGTCGGCGGTCGATCGGTTGCACGCCACCGGGATGTTCCACACGACCGCGATCCGCAGCAGTGCCCGCACGTCGGGCTCGTGGGGCTGGGCCTCGAGCGGGTCCCAGAAGAAGATCAGCACGTCGAGCCGGCCCTCGGCGATCCGTGACCCGATCTGCTGGTCGCCGCCGAACGGGCCGCTGCGCAGGCACTCCACCTCGAGGCCGACCTCGGCGGCGAGCCGGCTGCCCGTGGTGCCGGTGGCGACCAACTGGTGCTGCTGCAGTGATTCCCGGTGCTCCCAGGCCCAGCTGACCATGTCGTCCTTGCGGGCGTCGTGGGCGACGAGGGCGATCCGCTTGCGGCCGGGCAGGTTGGTGTCCATGCCGCCAGGGTGGCGGGCACGGGCGGCAGGCCGGTGGCCGGGGTGTGAACGGGCGGTGACGATCGCGGCAATACCCGGGCCGCGCCGCCGGTTGGACCGACCGTGACGACCGACACCGTCGACCCCACCGTCTGCCCGGCGCCGGTGCGTCGTCCGGTGATGACCCAGGAGTGGCGCGACCTCGCCTCGGTCCACTTCCCGTATCCGCCCGACGTCGTCGCGCGGGTGCTCCCGCCCGGTCTCGAGGTCGACACGTTCGCCGACCGGGCGTGGGTGGGGATCCTGCCGTTCTCGATGCGGCGGATCGCCGCACCGGGCCTGCCACCGGTGCCGTGGCTGGGATCGTTCGCCGAGGTGAACGTCCGGACCTACGTCGTGCGCGACGGGGTGCCCGGAGTGTGGTTCTGCTCCCTCGACGTCGACCGCCTGCTCCCGGCGGTCGTCGCGCGGCTCACCTACCGCATCCCGTACTGCTGGGGCCGCACGACCCACGTGCGGACCGGTGACCGCCTCGAGACCCGCGTCGACCGACGCTGGCCGGGTGGCGACGCGGCCAGGGCGCGCCTCGAGGTCCGGATGGGTGCGCCCCTGAGCGAGCCGAGCGACCTCGACGTCTTCCTCAGCGCACGCTGGGGGCTCTTCTCCACGGCACCGCGTGGCCGACTCCGGTACGCGCCGGTCGACCACCCGTCGTGGCCGCTGCGCGCCGCGACCCTCGAGCGGTGCGACGAGACGTTGATCCGGGCGGCCGGGTTCCCCGACCCGACCGGCGAGCCCCACGTGCTGGCGTCCGACGGCGTTCCGGTGCGGATCGGCCTGCCCCGCCGCGCCTGACGGTCGACGACCGGGGCGTCAGGCGACGACGCGCCGGGAGATGTCGGCGCACTCGACGCACACCGACTCGGGCACGACGCCGAGGCGGATCAGCCCCGAGAACATGACGCACCCGAGGCACAGCCCGAGGCCCGCCTCGAGCCCGGCCGCCACGACCAGGACGGCGAGCAGCACCGTCGCCACGGTGGTCGAGCCGGCGATCAGCGCCACCACCGTCGCCGTGCTCGTGACGAGACCGATCGTCTGGGCGAAGCGCTTCGGCGGTCCGGGCACCGGACGCTCGGGGCCCGCCAGCCGTGGGACCACGACCCGGGTCACGAGCAGGGCGAGCGGGCTCAGGCGCGGTCCCCACGCCACCCGCAGGGCGAAGCCGACGGCCAGCACGACGGCGAACCAGGGCCACACGAAGATCGCGAACAGCGCACCGCACACGACCCCGGTCGCCACGAGGCGGGCGGCACGCTCGTCGACGGTGCGGGGGAACGGGAACCAGCGGCTCGCGACGGTGCTCATCCCTCCATCCTAAACCCGACCTGTGGGGTCGGGTATTCGCCGGCCGGAACCCGTGACCTTCGGCCCTGGCCCCGTCTGGCCCGCAAACCGACGATGGGGGCGTCCGGCCCACCGGACACCACCGAGGAGGTCCGCCATGACCACCCGATCCGCCCCGCCGACCGAGGCCGACGTCGTCGTGACCGTCCGGGGGTCGGTGGCCCCCGCCGAGAAGGCCCACGCCCGCGCGAAGGTGGCCCACGCCTGCGAACGGGTCGGCGCGCCGGTGCTCTACGCCCGCATCGAGCTGTCGGTCCACGACGATCCGGCCGACCCCACACCGGCGGCGGCCCGCGCCGAGGTCGACCTCGACGGGCACGTCACCCGCGCCCACGCGCTCGCCGCCACCATGACCGAGGCGATCGACCTGGTGGTTCCCCGCCTGCGGCGCCGGCTCGAGCAGGCGGTCCACCGCGGTCCGGACCAGCGCCTCCGGCGTCGGCGCGCCAACGGCCACGGTGCCGCACCCGAGCCCCACTCCTGGCGACACGGCGACCCCACACCCGACCGGCCGGCGTACTTCCCCCGTCCGCCGGAGGAGCGTGAGGTCGTGCTGCGCCATTCGGCCGTCGTGGGCGCCTGCAGCCCCGACGAGGCCGCTGACGACCTCGACGTGCTGGGGCAGACGTTCGCATTGTTCGTCAACGCCGAGACCGGTGAGGACAACGTGATCGTCGCCGACGGCACCGACACCTACGAACTGCTCGAGGTCGCCGCCACCTGCTCGCTGCTCGAGACCGCGGTCGCGGTGGTGCACAGCCCCGTGCGCCCGGTCCCCCTCACCGTCGACGAGGCCCGGGAGGTCCTCGACCTCACCGACGCGCCGTTCGTCTTCCACCTCGACCCCGACACGCAGCGCGGTCGGGTCCTGTACCACCGCGCCGACGGTCACTACGGCCTGGTCGTCCCGGCCGGCGTGCCCACCGACTGATTCCCGCCCGCATCACCGACCGCACGACCGGCCCGCCGGTACCGTCGGGATCGTGGACGTCGACCTCGCCGTCCTGGACCGCCGGTCGGACCGCTTCCCCGAGGCGATCGCCGTGCTGGCCCGGGCCTTCTGGCGCGACCCGTTCTTCGAGTACTTCTCCCTCGATCCACTCCACGAGTACCGAACCCATCCGGGCTTCCAGCGAGCGGCCCTCGACGCACCCCGGACCGTCGGGACCGTCGTGGCGGCCGTCGATCGCGGAACCGGCGGGATCCTCGGCGTCGCGGGCTGGGTCCCGCCCGATCCGCCGGGCTCGCACCGCTGGCGCGCCGCCCGCGAGACGGCCCTGATGGTCCCGACCTTCGCCCGCATCCGTCACCGTCGGGTCGCCCGTGCGGTTCTGGCCGAGTGCGAACGTCGCCACCCGGCTGCGCCCCACCGCTACCTCGCCATCCTCGGCGTCGACCCGGCCGCCCAGGGGCGGGGCGTGGGTGCCGCCCTGTTGCGCCACGGCCTCGGGTGGTCCGACGCCGAGGGCGTGAGCACCTACCTCGAGACCCAGAAGGCCGACAACGTGGCGTGGTACGCCCGGTTCGGGTTCGAGGAGCGCGGCACGATCGACCACGCCGACGCCCCGACCCTCTGGTTGCTGGAGCGCCCCGCCCGCTGACGCAGCCGGACGATCGGGTCAGACGGCGGGCAGCGGCCGGTCGGTGGGCACGCGTTCACGCCCGAACGGCGCCAGCGCCACGCCGGCCAGCTTGAACGACGCCAGGCCGAGCGGGATCCCGATGATCGTGATGCAGAACGCGATCCCGGCCAGGACCTGGGTGATGGCGATCCACAGCCCGGCGAGGACGAACCACAGGACGTTGCCGAAGGTGCTCAGGCCGTCGGCGTCGGCTCGGCGCTCGAGGGTCCAGCCGTAGGGCCAGAGCACGAACCCGGCGAGTTTGAAGCACTGGACCCCGAACGGGATGCCGATGATCGTGATGCACAGGATCACGCCGACCACGAAGTACTGGAGCGCGAGCAGCCAGCCCACGAGCACCAGCCAGATGAGGTTCCCGATCGTCTTCACGGACCGGACCCTATCCCCACCGGGCTCGGCCTCCCCGCGAGACGGAGCCGATCGGGAACAATGGGGGCGTCTCCCGAGGAGGACGCCGTGACCGACCGGTCCGCCACCCGCACCACCGACCTGCTCCAGCGCCTGTCCGACGCCGACGTGCAGGCCGCCGCCCGTCGGCTGCCCCGCTCGCAGCAGCGCGCCCTCGGGCAGACGCTGGGCGTGCCGGCCAGCGTGCTCACCGACCGGCCCGGGGCGGCGCGGGTCCTGCGGGGCCGGACCCGCAACCGCCGGCCCGCCGACGTGACCGACGTCGCCCACCGACTCGTCGACGCCACCTGGAACGCCGTGGTCGACGCCCTCGGCGACCACGCGACCGATCCCGACGAGGTCCAGATGCGGGTGGCCGTCGAGACCGTGCTGCCCGACCACGGTGCCGGCGCGGTCGCGCTGGTGCTCGCCCTGTGCGCCGAGGGGGACTTCGTCGCTGCGCCGGTGGCGGCCACGGTCCTGTCGGACGATCCCCGCCTGGCCCCCGACGCCGTCGGCCCGCTCCCCGACGACGAGACCGACGCCCCGGGTGCCGCACCGGTCGGCACCCCGATCGTCGACACCGCCGCCGAGGAGGCCAAGCGGGCCGAGCGCCGGGCGCGCAAGGAGGCCGAGAAGGCGGCGCGGGCCCAGCGCGGCGGAACCGGACCGCAGCGCTACAAGAAGGCCCGGGGCGCCGAAACGGGCCGACCCGCACCGACCCCGGGCCCCGACGCACCCGCCACCGACCCGCTTCCGCCCGTCACCGTCGCGGGCCGCCCGGTGGTCGGCGGCACGCCGCGCGTCGTGCGCCCGGTCGGCGCCCACCCCGAGCTCGACCTCGACGACGCCCTGGTGGGCCGGGTCGTGCTGGCCGAGATCCCGTTCGACGACGGCACGGCCTCGAAGGTCCGTCCGTGCGTCGTGCTCGCCGCCAGCGGTCGGGGTCACCTCGTGGTGCGGACCTGCTCGTCGGAGGGTGGGGTCGTGTCGCGCGACTGGAAGTCGTTCCCGGTCGGTGATCTCGTGGCCGCCGGACTCGACGGCCCGACCTGGATCTCCGACGACGAGCGCCGCATCGCGCGCATCGACGTGACCCAGACCCTCGGCTGGCTGGCGACCGCCGACTGGAACCAGCTCTGAGCGATCGGTGTCGTCCGCCAGCGGGCGGACCAGATCAGTCGAGCGGAAGGACGACCTCGGGGAGCGGGTGCCGGTAGAGCTTGGCGGCGTTCTCCGAGCACATCATCCGCACCTCGTGGGCGGGGATGTGGCCCCACTCCTTCTCGATCACCAGCTGGGTGTCGGGCCAGGTGCCGTCACCGTGCGGGAAGTCGCACTCGAACATGATGTTCTCGACGCCGATGCGGTGGCGGGTGTCGATGGTCGACGGGTCGTCGAGCGTGCAGAACCAGAAGTTGCGCTTCAGCACGTCGGACGGACGCTCGTTCCAGCCGCTCCCGGCGTAGCCCGAGCGGTCGACGAGGTTGTCGAGCCGGTCGAGCAGCATCGCGACCCAGCCGATGCCGCCCTCGGAGAGCGCGATCTTCATGTCGGGGTGATCCTTCGGGTATCCCGACCACAACCACTCGGCGGCGGTGCGCATCGACTGCGAGCCGAACATCACCGCACCGAGCTCGAAGCTCTGCGCGCCGGGCGGGAACCCGCTCATGCCCGACGACCCGACGTGCAGGCAGATCACGGTGTCGGTCTCGGTGCAGGCCTCGACGATCGGGTCCCAGTGCTCCCGGTCCCAGAGCGACGGCAGCCCGACGTCGTGCGGGCGCTCCGGGAACGACACGCCGGTGAAACCGCGCGCGGCGTTGCGACGGATCTCCTCGGCGGCGAGGTGCGGGTCGGCGAGGTAGGTGATGCCGACCGGGATGATGCGATCGGGGTGCGGCTGGTGCCACTCGTCGAAGAGCCAGTCGTTCCAGGCACGGGTGCAGGCCAGGCCGAGCTCGGGGTCGGACGCCTGGTAGAAGACCCGACCCGAGAAGCCCGTGATCTGCGACGGGAAGTTGACCGCCGCCCACACGCCGTTGATGTCCATGTCGCGGACGCGCGCGTCGGCGTCGTAGCACGAGGGCCGCATCTGGTCGAAGCGGAACGGCTCGATCTTGATGGTCTCGGGACGCCGACCGGCGATGGCGTTCATCCCGACCTGGAAGTGGCGCTGCCCCTCGAACTCCCAGACCTGGTGACCCTGGTCGGTCTCGACGATCCGCGGCGCGCGGTCCTGCAGCGCAGCGGGCAGCCGGCCCTCGAAGGTGTGCGGCGGCTCGCAGACGTGGTCGTCGACGGAGATGACCGTGTACTTGACCTCGCGCGGGGTGGGATCGGGCAGGAACAGCGATTCGTCCACGGGTGACCTCCGGGTGGCGCCGGCCGGGGCGTTCCGGCCGGGCTCCATCATTCCACGCCGCCGACGACCGGTCGGCGGCGCGTGTCCCACCCGGGTTGCACCATGACCGATGTCGACACGCCGATCGAACCACCGGAAACGGCCGGAACCCGACGAGTTGACCCACGTACCCGACGAGACACCCGCAGAGAGGAATCCCCGTGTCGAGCACCTCCACCTTCCCGTCCCTGTCCGACCCCGCCGCCTGGTGGCGTCGCCTGTGCTGGATCGGCGACGGCCGCATCGCCGTGAGCGGCGACCTGTCGGTCGATCCCGAGCAGGCCCGGACGCAACTCGAAGCCTGGCGTGACGCCGGCATCACCCACGTCGTCGACCTGCGTGAGGAGTGGACCGACGAGACCTTCGTCGCCACCCACGCCCCCGAGATCACCTACCACTGGATCGGGACCCACGACGCCGGCGGCCACCAGGACCGCGCCTGGTTCGACGCCGGCGTGGCGGCCATCCTCGCCGCCCTCACCGACCCCGACGCCCGGGTCGTGGTCCACTGCCACATGGGCGTCAACCGGGCGCCGTCGATGGCCCTGGCCGCCCTCCTGGCCCTCGGCGTCGACCCGGTGGCCGCCCTCGACGAGATCCGCACGGCCCGCCCGATCGCCTACATCGCCTACGCCGAGAGCGCGGTGCTGTGGTGGCACTTCGCGTGCGACCTGCCCGTCACCACCACCATCGACGCCGTCACCGCCGTGCGCGCCTGGCACCACGACAACCCCTGCGACGTCGGCTGGATCATCTCGCGCATCCGCCGGGCCGAGGACGACGAGTGAGGCCGGTGGTCACCCCCGTGTCCCACGCCGGCCGCACCCTCTCGACCGTCGCCCCCCGCACCGCACCCCACACCCCCAGAAGGAGCACCCCATGAGCACCCCGACCCCGGGCACCCCGCCCACCCCCCGCACCCGCACCCACGTGGTGATCGTCATCGACCGCTCCGGCTCGATGGGGTCGCTGCAGGGGTTCGTGGTCGAGGAGGCGAACCGCTTCCTCGAGCAGCTCGACCCGGCCGACGTCGTGACCATCGCCCAGTTCGACGGGCACGCGCCCTACGACCTCCTCGTCGACGGCCTCCCCGCCGCCGAGGTGACCCCGATCACCCACGACCAGTACGAGCCGCGCGGCAGCACCCCGCTGTACGACGCCGTGGGCACGGCGATCACCCGCACCGCCGGCGTCGTGGCCCGCGACGCCGTGCTCGGCGTCGAGACCTCGGTCGTGCTCGGCATCATCACCGACGGCTTCGAGAACTCGAGCACCGAGTACACGGAGCGGCAGGTGTCGGACCTGGTCGAGCACCACCAGGACCGCGGATGGCGGATCAGCTACGTCGGACTCGGGCTCGGCGAGGCCACCCACGTCGCCTCGGCCTCGCTCAAGGTGCGCCGCAGCAAGTCGATGGCGTACTCCAAGAGCGGGAGCGGCCTCCGGGCCACCTTCGAGGCACTGCGCTCCGACGTCGTCGAGTCGCGGGCCCCGCGCCCGACCGCCGAGCCCGGCGAGTCCGGGGAGGCCTGACCCCGACGACCCGGTGGGTGTCCCACCGGGTCGTCATGATGGACGACATGGAGATCGCCCTCGCCGCCCTCGTCGTCGTCCTCGCTGCGGTGGTGGTCGTGCTGGCCCTGCGCCGGCCGACCGCCACCCCGGTCGCCCCACCGACCCCCGCGCTCGACCCCGAAGCGCTCCTCGCACCCATCCGTGAGCAACTCCGAGAGCTGCAGCGGAAGGTGCACGAATCGGAGACTGCGGTCAACACGTCGTCGGCCAGCCTCGGCCAACGGCTCGAGCAGATCGGCCGTCAGTACACCGAACTCCAGTCCCACGGGCAGCGCCTCGAGACCACCACGACGCAGATCTCGACCGCACTACGCGGAACTGGCGTGGCCGGCGACTGGGGCGAGATGCAATTGCGACGCACCGTGGAGCTCGCCGGGCTCACCGAGCACGTGTCGTTCACCGAGCAAGAGACGATCCGCACGTCCGACGGCCATGCGCGACCCGATCTGATCGTTCGTCTCCCGCTCGGGAGATGCATCATCGTCGATGCCAAGGCACCCCTGATCGATTTCGACGGGAACACCGATGCCGCCGTAGCCCAGGCCGGGGCGTTGAAGCAGCACATCGACGACCTCCACCGGCGGGACTACGGATCCCACCACGACGGTGCCCTCGATGCCGTGATCCTGTTCGTGCCGACCGAGGGCATCCTCGCGTCGGCACTCGGCCGCGAGCCGGCGCTCGCCGAGTACGCCGTCAATCGCAAGGTGCTCCTCGCCACCCCGATGACCCTGCTCGCCATGTTGCGAGCGGTCGAGCACGGCTGGCTTCAGACCGAGTCGACGGAGAACGCGAAGAAGATCGTCGAGGACTCGACCGAGTTGCTCAGTCGCCTGGCCACGTTCTCGGAGCACTTCAACCGGGTCGGAGGCGGCTTGCGGACCGCCCTCGACAACTACAACAGAGCGGTCGGCTCGTTCCAGGACCGCGTCCGACCGCAAGCCGACCGGATGCGCGACCACGGTCTTCGAGCCGGCAAGGCGCTCGTCGACCTCAACGAGGTCGGAACGAACGTCCGGTCGATCGATTCCGACTGATCAGGTGATGTCGACCAGTTCGAGCATCGACTCCTCGAAGTAGTCGAGCACCCCCTCGGGGAGCAGCAGCACCCGGTCGGGGTCGAGGGCCTGGACGAACTCGGTGTCGTGGCTGACCACGATCATCGTGCCGGGCCACGACGCCAGCGCCTTGCCGATGGCCGTGCGTGACGACGGGTCGAGGTTGTTGGTCGGCTCGTCGAGCAGGAGCAGGTTGTGGCGCCCGGCGACGAGCTGGGCGAGCGCCAGCTTGGTCTTCTCGCCGCCCGAGAGCGTGCTGGCGTCCTGGTCGGCCTTGTCGCCGGCGAGGGCGAACATGCCGAGCAGACCGCGCAGCTCGCTGTCGGGAACGCCGGCGTCGACGGCGTCGCGCATGTGCTCGAGCAGCGACCGGCCGGCGACGATGCCCTCGTGCTCCTGGGCGAAGTAGCCCGGCGACACGCTGGTGCCGAGCTCGACCGTGCCGAGGTCGGGGTCGAGTCGACCCGACAGCACCTTGAGCAGCGTCGTCTTGCCGGCGCCGTTGCGGCCCATGACGAGCAGCCGCTCGCCCCGGCCGATGTCGAAGGTGACGTCGGAGAACACGTCGACCGGGCCGAACGCCTTCCAGATCTCGGTGGCGGTGAGCACGGTCCGGCCGCTGTGCGGCGGGGTCGGGAGCTTCAGGGTCAGCTTGCGCCGCTTCACCGGCGCGTCGGTCTGCTGCGACTGGATGCGCGCCACCCGGGCGTCGAGGTTGCGGGCCACCCGGGCCCGCTTGGCGGTCTGACCGCGCATCTGGTTGGCGAGCGTGGAGAGGCGGGCGATCTCGGCCTTCTGGCGCTTCGCCTGGTTGCGGGCCCGCTCCTCGTCGCGGTCGCGGGCCGTGAGGTACTGCGAGTAGGTGCCCTTGTACTCGACCAGCACACCCGTGGCGCTCTCGAACTCACGGTCGACGTGGATGACGCGGGTGATGGCGTCGTCGAGCAGATCGAGGTCGTGGCTCACCACGAGCAACGCACCGCGGTACGAACGCAGGAAGCGCAGCAGCCACTCGCGCGCGTCGGCGTCGAGGTGGTTGGTCGGCTCGTCGAGCAGGAGCAGGTCGGAGCCGGCGAACAGGATGCGCACCAGCTCGAGGCGGCGACGCTCACCCCCCGACAGGGCCGACAGGGGCAGGTCGAGCCGGTCGTCGGCGAGGCCGATGCCTGCCGCCAGCTTGCGGATCTCCGACTCGGCCTCGTAGCCCCCGGCGGCCTCGAACCGCTCCATGGCGTCGGAGAAGGCGTGGATGTTCTCCGACGAGGCGTCTTCGGCGAGCGCGATCTGCGCCTTCTCCATCCGGGTGGCGAGGTCGTCGAGGCCTCGGCCCGACAGCACGTGGGTGAGCGCCACGGTGGAGTCGGGAACGGCGTCGTGGCGCGGGTCCTGGGAGAGGTAGCCGGTGGCGTCGGCCCGCTGCACGGCACCCGACTTCGGTCGGGTCGCGCCGCCCAGCACCTTCAGCAGGGTCGTCTTGCCGGCGCCGTTGCGCCCGACCAGTCCGACCTTGTCGCCGGGGCGGATCTCGAACGAGACGTTCTCGACGATGGTCTTGGCTCCCACCTCGACGGTGAGGCCACGGACGGTCAACACGATGGGCTCCTCGGGGCGCGCCACCCGGCACGCCGCTCGACGACGGGATCGACGATGCTACGGCCCGGGTCGGCGCGGGTGCCGACCCCCGCATCAGAGCTTGAACTCGCCCTCGATCTCCTCGTGCCCCGGTTCGAGCACCTCCATGGGCTTCGCCCCCCTCGGGATGACGAAGGTGTCGATGGTCACGAACGGGATCGTGCCGGAGTTGAGGTTGGCCATCGCCACCCCCGACGGCATGAACAGGCACTGGCCGGCGGTGTAGGTGTGCGGCGTCGGGTCACCCTCGACGCGCAGGGTGCTCTCACCCACGATCACGCACGTCGATCCCGAGTTGGGGTGCTCGTGGATGGGCGCACGGGTCCCGGGCGGGCGGGTGGTCCGGTACTGGTAGAGGATCCGGCCGTGTCCGAGCGATTGCCGCAACAGCAACGTGACGTCGGCCTGGGTGACCTCACCGGGTGGCACCTCGCCGTTGAGGGTCGTGACCTGGTGGCCGGCGTGCGGACCCGGCCGACCCGTCTTCGCTCCCGCCGGGCCGGCGAGCAGCAAGGTGGAGAACACGAGCACGAGGGCTGCGGCGGCCGCGATGACGCCGTTCGTCTTCAGCCCGTCGTTGGAAACCGGATCCGATTCTCGATCGGCCTCGAAACACACTCTCCGATACCGTCGGCGGATGGAGATCCGGACGTTTGCCGAAGCAGACACCGATGCCGTGATCGATCTCTGGCGATCGACCGGACTCGTGCATCCCACCAACGATCCACACCGCGACATCGCTCGAAAGGTAACCGACTCGCCGTGGGGGTTTCTCGTTCTCACCGAGGATGGCGAGATCATCGGGTCTGTGATGGTCGGCTATGACGGGCATCGCGGTTGGATGAACTATCTGGCGTGCCACCCCGATCACCAGCGTCGCGGCGTCGCGACCAAACTCATGGCGGCGGCTCGTGAACTTCTCCTCGATCGTGGATGCCCGAAGATCAACCTCCAGGTGCGAGTGGGAAACGAGGGGGCGCACGAGTTCTATCGGTCCCTCGGCTACTCCGAGGACGCCGTCACCTCCTTCGGACTCCGCCTCATCCCTGACACCTGAGCCCGTTGCGACATCATGATGTCGTGATACCATGATGTCCATGGCAAAGCAGACGACAGTCCGACTCCCCGACGAGCTGGCTGACGAGGTCGACGCCGTGGCTCGCGCCAAGGGCACCAGCGTGAACCAACTCATCATCGACTCGCTCACCGCCGAGATCGACCGTGTACGTGACGACAAGGACTTCCTCGCCACGCTGAAGCGACTCGTCGATCGTGATCAGGAGATCTTGGACCGCCTCGCCCAGTGAGGTTCCTGACACTGGCGGAAGCGCTCGTGATCGCGGAGTCGGTGACCGGGATCAGCGCCCGAACGCTGCAGTCGGTCGCGCGGATCGAGCTGCTCGACTCAGCACTTCACACACCTCAGGCCGGATTCGGTGACGAGGACTTCCGTCGGACGCCTTCGGAGAAGGCGGCGGTGCTCTGCATCCGGCTCGCGCTCAACCACCCTCTCCCCGACGGGAACAAACGCCTGGCGTGGACCGCGACGACGACCTTCCTCGCGATCAACGGGATCAACCTCGAAGCCGATCCGGATGACGCGGTCGAGTTCATGCTCGGTGTCGCCGCTGGAACGATCGACGAGAAGCGATGCACATCGTGGATCGAGACACACTCCACGCGTCGTGACTCGTGATCAATCCAGACTGAATCGGAACACATTCGTCACGGTCCGTCGGCGGAGGTTCGCACCAACTGCGCGCATCGGCCGAGGCTACCGACCGAGGAGCGTGGCGATGGCCGCGGTGAGCGCGGGGACGACCTCGCGCCAGTCACCCACGATGCCGACGTCGGCCACCTCGAACACCGCCGCGTCGGGGTCGGGATTGATCGCGAGCACGGAGCCGGCGTTGCGGACCCCCACCATGTGGTTGAACTTCCCGCTGGTGCCGATCGCCACGAACAGACGGGGCGCGATCGACCGACCGGTGATGCCGATCTGACGGGCCCGCGGCATCCAGCCGGCGTCGGTGACCTTGCGCGTGGCGCCGAGCTCGGCCCCGAGGACCGCCCGGAGCGGCTCGAGGTCGGCGTAGTCGGCCGGATCGACCCCGCGCCCGACCCCGACGACCGCCGTCGCCTCGGCGAGCACGTCGAGGTCGTCGTCGCGGATGCGCGCCGCCACCTGCACCCGGCTGCGGGCCTCGCCGACGCGCACGTCGACCGCAGGTCCGAACGGCGGTCGGGGCGCCCGGGTCGGAAGCACCCCGACCCGCACGGTCGCCATCTGCGTCGGCGTGGTGCAGTGCACGGCGGCGACCATCTGCCCGCCGAAGGCCGCCTTCCAGGCGACCAGGCGACCGTCGACCACGTCGAGGTCGACGGCGTCGCCGGTCAGACCCGCCCCGACCGCCGCCGCCACCCGGGCCGCCACTTCGCGACCCCACGTGGTGCTCGGCGCGAGCACGCACCAGGGCTCGATCTCGCGCACCCAGTCGGCCAGGGCCCGGGCGACGTCCTCCTCGAGCGCGACGCCCGTCAGCGCCACGACCCGGTCGGCGCCCCACGACGCCAGGACCGCGTCGTCATCGGGCGCGGAGCGCACGGCCACGACGTGCCCGTCCAGATCGGCGGCCAGGACCGCTGCGGCGCCGAGTTGCTCCCGGGCGTCGTGCGGACGGTCGGGCTCGATCACCACCGCGACCGCCGGGCCCGCAGCCGCGCGGGCCGGCGGCACCGGCTCCTCGGAGCGGGCGACGTCGGTGAAGGCCCCGCGTCCGGCCAGGATCGCGACCGCCTCCCGGGCGGCGA
>JAFMJM010000233.1 GCA_017853455.1 Acidimicrobiia bacterium
GTTGTGCTCGAGCGCGTTCATCGGACTGCCGTGGCCGACGAACACGGCCGGCATCCGGGTTTGCGGGCTGGTCGCCACGGCGGACCTCCTGGTCATTGAACGTTCAACAACCTACCCGACGCCGTCCGCCGGGTGCCGCCCCGACCGTTGGCGGGCGAATATATTTATTCCGACGCGGGTCCGGTGAACGCCGGACGGGCACGGGAGGTCCCCATGGCGTTGCACATCGAGAAGCAGGCCGGAGCGTGCGGTGCCCTGGTCACGGGTCTCGACCTCACCACCCCGGTCTCCGACGAGGTGCTGGCGGCCCTCCACGCCGCCCTCCTGGAGCACCTCGTGATCGCCATCCGCGGCCAGGCGGCGATGACCCCCGAGGACCAGATCGCGTTCGCCGCCCGCTGGGGCACGATCGAGCCCCACCCGTACGTCGAGCCGATCGAGGGGTACCCGGAGATGATCCGGATCTACGACCCGAACCCCCTCACCGAGACCTGGCACACCGACTTCTCCTACAACCCCACTCCCCCGGCGTTGAGCTTCCTGCTCGCCCGCGTGATCCCGGCCTACGGGGGTGACACGATGTTCTCGAGCTCCTACCGGGTCTTCGAGAGCCTCGGCCCGGGGCTCCAGGAGTGTCTGCGGGGCCTGCGGGCCTACCACGAGGGCACGCCCCTCGCCCGGTCCAAGGGCCTGTCGCCCGAAGACGTGCAGTGCGTCCACCCCGTGGTGAACCGCCACCCCGAGACCGGCCGGGAGCTGGTCAACGTCAACGCCTGCTACGTGAAACACCTCGACGGCTGGACCGCCGAGGAGAGCGCCCCTCTGCTGACGTACCTCTACGAGCAGTGGGGCCGGCCCGAGTTCACCTATCGCCACCACTGGCAGGTCGGCGACCTCCTGATCTGGGACAACCGGGCAGTGCAGCACCGGGCGGTCGGCGACACCGACGGCCAGCCCCGCGACCTGCACCGGGTCACCGTCTCCCTCCCGACGGTCTGACCGCACCGGCGGCGGTGGCCTAGCGTGGCGACACCAGACACCACGACCGGAGCGACGACCGGATGAGCCACGACGCCGAGCCCCAGGACTTCGCGGACACCAACTTCTTCCGCACGCCCGAGCTCTTCCAGGACCCGTACCCGTACCACGAGTGGGCCCGGGCGCAGTGCCCGGTGCACCAGGAGCGGGCCAACGGCGCCTACCTGGTCACCGGCTTCGACGAGGCGATCCAGGTGTACCACGACACCGACACCTTCTCGTCGTGCAACACGGTCGCCGGTCCGTGGTTCCCGTTCCCCGAGCCCTTCGCGGGTGACGACGTCTCCGACCTCATCGAGCGGTACCGCGACACGCTCCCCTTCTCCGACCAGCTGCCTTCGTTCGACCCGCCCAAGCACACCGACCACCGCGGTCTGCTGATGCGCCTCATCACGCCGAAGCGCCTCCGGGAGAACGAGGAGGCGATGTGGGGCATGGCCGACCGCATCATGGACGGCTTCTGGTCCGACGGCGAGTGCGAGTTCATCCGGGCGTTCGCCGTGCCGTTCACCCTCGAGGTCGTCGCCGAGCTCCTCGGAGTCCCCGAGGAGGACCGTGCGGCGACGCTCGAGCGGCTGATGCACAAGGAGCGGCCCTCCAAGATGGAGCACCAGCCGCTCTCCCACCTCTACGACCAGTTCACCGCCTACATCGAGGAGCGCCGGCGCGAGCCGCGCGACGACATCATGACCGAGATGGCCCAGGCCCGATTCGCCGACGGCTCCCTCCCCCCGGTCGACGACGTCATGCGGATCGCCGGCAACCTGTTCGCCGCCGGGAGCGAGACCACCGCCCGACTGATGTCGACCTGCCTCCGGATCCTCGGTGACCGGCCCGACCTCCAGGCCCGGGTCCGGGCCGACCGGAGCCTGCTCTCGCCGTTCATCGAGGAGGCGTTGCGGCTCGAGAGTCCACTGCAGGGGCAGTTCCGCATGGCCCGGCACGCCACGTCCGTCGGCGGGGTCGATCTCCCGCCCGGGGCGTCGGCCTACGTGATGGTCGGTGCCGCCAACCGCGACCCCCGCCAGTTCGAGGACCCCGACGAGTTCCGGCTCGACCGACCCAACGGCCGCCAGCACGTCGGCTTCGGGCACGGGATCCACACCTGCGCCGGTGCGCCGCTCGCCCGGGCCGAGACCCGGGTGACCCTCGAGCGCTTCCTCGACCGCACCACCGACATCCGGATCTCCGAGACGCACCACGGTCCGCTCGACGCGCGGCACTACGACTACGACCCGACCTACATGCTCCGTGGGCTGCGCGAGCTCCACCTCGAGTTCGACCCCGTCTGATCCCGTTCCGTCATCCAGGAGGACCACCACATGCTGATCGTCGCCGGACACTTCGTCGTCGACCCCGCCGACCAGGCCGCCTTCGTGGCGAGCCGCGCCGACGCCGTGCGCACCACCCGCACGGAGGAGGGCTGCCTCGAGTACGCCATCACGGCCGACTCGGCCGACCCGACCCGGGTCGTGCTCTTCGAGCGGTGGGCCGACCAGGCCACCTTCGACGCCCACATGGCCCGCATCCAGGCGAACCCCACCACCGGTGGACCGTCCCCGAAGGGTTTCGACGTCCAGATCTACGACGTCGGCGGGGTTCGCAGCTTCGGCTGACCGGCCTCAGGTCGCGCGTGCGACGTCGGCCAGGACCTCGACCAGTCGGTCGGGGGCGGAGAAGAACGGCGAGTGGCTCGTCGGCAGCTCGACCGTCGCGCCCGTGCGCGCGGCATTGGCCATCTGCACCGGCACCGGCACCGTCCGGTCGTCGGTGCACAGCACGTACGTCGAGGGGATTCCCCGCCACGCCGCGCCACTGAGGGTCTGGGCGAAGCTGGCCGTCGACTGCTCGCTGAGCCGCTCCGCGGCGAAGGCCACGTCGGCGTCGGAGCAGTCGTGGTAGAAGATCTCGCGCACGGCGTGGTCGGCGACGCGGACCGTCAGACCGTCGGCGCTGGGCACGAACGCCTCGGTGATCGTCATCGACGCCGCGCCCGGATCGATCTCGGCGGACGCTCCCCCGATCCCTTCCCCCACGTCGGGGACGACCGCGGCCAGGTAGACGAGGTGGGCGACGTCGCCGCGCCCGTGAGCCGCCTCGGTGATGACGGCACCGCCGTACGAGTGCCCCACCAGCACCACCGGTCCGTCGATGCCGTCGAGCACCGACCGCACGTGGTCGGCGTCGGTCACGAGGTCGGCCACCGGGCCGGGATCGCCGACCCCGTGGCCGGGCAGGTCGACGGCGACCGCCGTGAGGCCGGCGTCGGCCAGGCCCGGCAGGATCCGGTCCCAGCACCAGCCGCCGTGGAACGCTCCGTGGACGAGGACGATGGTCTCGGTCATGGGCGGAGTGTAGGGAACCCGGCCCGGCTGCGCAGGAGTCGCTCCGTGTGGGAACCTGGGGTGTTCGCACGACACCGACCAGACGCGGAGGCACGGACGTGAGCGGGAGTGACGGCGGCATCCTGATCCGGGGCGGCACCGTGGTCGACGGCACGGGCGGAGCAGCCTTCCGGGCCGACGTGCGGCTGCGGGCCGGGCGGATCGTCGAGATCGGACCCGACCTGGTGGCGACCGACGAGCAGGTCCTCGACGCGACGGGGGCCCTGGTCACGCCCGGGTTCGTCGACTGCCACACCCACTACGACCTCGAGATGTTCTGGGACCCGACCCTCGATCCGCTCCCCGTCTACGGGATCACCGCGATGGTGATGGGCAACTGCGGCTTCGGGATCGCCCCGACCCGCCCCGACGTCCAGCACGCGATCGCCGACCTGCTGTGCTTCGTCGAGGAGCTCCCGAGCACGCTCGAAACCGCGGTCGAGTGGGGCTGGCCGACCTGGTCGGAGTACTTCACCGCTGCGTCGAGGGTGCCGGTCACCGTGACCCCGTTCGCCTTCACGGCCCACAACGCCGTCCGGGCCACGGTCATGGGACCCGACGCCTGGAGCCGGGCGGCCACCGACGCCGAGATCGACGCCATGTGCGCGCTCCTCGACGACGCGCTCCGGGCGGGCTCGCTGGGCCTGTCGGGCAACTGGTTCGACACCGACCGCCAGGGTGACCTCGTGCCGAGCCGACTCGGCGACGACCGGGAGCTCGACGC
>JAFMJM010000234.1 GCA_017853455.1 Acidimicrobiia bacterium
GTGCTCGAGATCGGTGTCTACCGGGGCGGCTGGTCGCGGGCGGTGCTGTGGAACGTGCCCGGCGCCCAGGTGACCGGCATCGACCCGTATCCGTGGAACGGGGGCGTCGAGACCCGCGCCGCGGCGCTGCGCACCCTCGCCCAGGCCGGGGGCGCCGACCGCTTCACGCTGCACGCATCCTGGGACGAGTTGGCGAGCGCCACGCCCGACGAGCGCTTCGACGTGGTCCACGTCGACGGCGCCCACGACGAGGCGTCGGTGGTGGCCGATCTCGATCGCGCCGCCGCCGTCCTCGCCCCCGGAGGTGCGCTCGTCGTCGACGACATCCGCCACCTCGAGTACCCCGGACTGGTCGGGGCGCTCCACCGGTTCCTCGTGAAGTCCGACTTCCGGGTCGTGGCGACCACACCGCAGAAGGCCGTCGTGGCCCGGGCGGGCGACACACCCGCCCTGCAGGCCGCGCTCACCCCGTTGCTCGACGACCTCGGGGTCGCGTGGCGGACCCGGCCGTTCCAGCCCGACGTCCCCTACACCGCCGACGAGTTGCCGGCGACGGTGCTCGGCTGCCCGGTGCTCCTGGTCAACGGCCCCGTCGCCGACGGGATCGCCGGACTGGCCCCGACCAGGGCGGGGCAGCGCACTCCCGCGTGGCGGCGCCTCGCCCACGACGTGTGCCCACCGGTGCTCGCCCGAGCGGTGCGCCGGGTCCGGCGTCGCTGACGGACGGGGTCAGCCGACCGGCCGCCCGGGTCGCTCGGGCCGCCGCGCCCGCCACCACAGCACGACCGGCGACGCGACGCGCACGAGCCACCGGGGGCGACGCCGCGGCCGGGGCGGCTCCAGCCCGGCGAGGTCGACGTCGGTGCCGGCGAACTGCTCGGCGTAGACGGTGGGGTGCGCCCGGTGGAAGTCGCGCAGGAGCGGGTGACGGGCGACGAACGCGCCCAGGACCGGGCCGTCGCACATCCGGCGCCACCACCCGTCCGAGAGCGACGCGTCGCGCACCCGGTACTCGAACGTGACGTCGCCGAGGCGGGTGAACCGGGCTCCGGCGGCGTGGAGGCGCAGCAGGAGGTCCCAGTCCTCCCAGATGTCGGCGGCGGCGTCCCACCCACCGACCCCGGCGAGCGCGGCCCGGCGGTAGAGCGCGCAGTTGTCGATCTGGTTGAGCGGCCGGAGGGCGTCGGCCGGGTCGGGCGGCGGCACGACGATCCCGGAGCGCGCGCCGAACTCCCGCCACGAACCGTGGACGACGTCGGCGGTGTCCGCTTCGACCAGCGCGACGGCGCGCAGCAACGGCGCCAGCAGGAGGTTGTCGACGTCGAGCGGCAGGACCGCCGCGGTCGCGCCGACCGCCGCACCGGCGTTGCGCGCCGCGGGCACGCCCACCCCCGGAGCGCGGAGCACCTGCCAGCCGGCCGACCGGTGCGCGTCGAGCACCGCGAGCGTTTCGGGATCGGTCGATCCGTCGTCGACCACCGTCACCTCGACCGGACCGACGGCGGCGTCGGCCACCGCCGCCACGACCGACGCCAGACAGTCGGCGAGGAACCGGCCGTCGTCGCGGCAGGGGATCACGACCTGCACCCCGGTGCCCGGGGTCAGGGTGCCGCCGGGCACGATCCCCGGCGGCGGCTCACTCGCCGGTGAACCGGGGTGCACGCTTCTCGATGAAGGCGCGCATCGCCTCGTTGGCGTCGCGCGACACGAACATGGCGGCCTGGGTGACCGCTTCGGCCTCGAGGGCCTCGGCCATCGTCATGGAGAACGCGTTGTTGAGCTGCCGCTTCACCATCGAGAGCTGGAGCGGCGGCTGCGCGGCGAGGCGGGCGGCCAGGTCGGCGACGGTGGCGGCGAGCTCGTCGTCGGGGACGACCCGGTTGACGATGCCCACCTCGGCGGCCTCGGCGGCCGAGATGATGTCGGCGAAGAACGCCAGCTCCTTGGCCTTGTGCAGACCGATGAGCCGCGGGAGCAGCCACGATCCCCCGCCGTCGATGGCCAGGCCGCGCTGGAGGAAGATCTGCGAGAACCGGGCCCGCTCGGCGGCCACGACCAGGTCGCAGCCGAGCGCGAGGTTCGCCCCGTAGCCCACGGCGACGCCGTTGACCATGGCGATCGTCGCCTGGGGCAGGTCGTGGAGCCGCAGCGCCACACGGGAGGTGCGCCGCATCAGGGCCACCCCGTTGGCCACCGACAGGTTGTCGGCGCCGGCCTCGCCGAGGTCGGCGCCCGAGCAGAAGGCGTCACCGGCGCCGGTGAGCACGACCACCCGCGCGGTGCGGTCGAGGGCGATCTCGTCGAAGACCTCGGCGAGCTCGCGCCACATGACGCCGTTGATGGCGTTCTTCCGGGTGGGCCGGTCGAAGGTGACGGTCACCACGCCGGCGTCGTCACGTTCGACGGAGACGGTTTCCATGGCCCGGTACCGTACCGGCATGGGCCTCAACCCGTTCCGGAGCCGGGTCGACCGCCGCACCGACGTGGTGGTGGTCGCCGCTGCGCTCGTGGTCATCGCCGTCCTGGTGGCCTGGGCCTTCCTGGGGTGAGCCGCCGCAACCGCAACGCGCGGCCCCGCGCCGTCCCGACCCCGCCCGCACCGGGGTCGGCCGCCGGGCGGGTGGTCGCCGGGTTCGAGGTCCGGGCCGTGCAGCCGTACCAGGCGGTCAAGGCGTACCGGTGCCCGGGGTGCGACCACGAGGTCCCGGCCGGCGAGGGGCACGTGGTGGCGGTGCCGATCGACGACCCCGACGGTCGGCGGCACTGGCACCGGGGCTGTTGGCACCGCGAGGAGCGCCGCCTCGGCCGCTGACGCCATCCGGGGCCTCAGAACGCGCCGACGACCACCTCGACCACCGGCTCGCCGTCGGCGGGCCAGGTGACCGCCGCCACGTCGAAGCGGAGATCGGCCGCCCGCAGCGCCCGCTCCCGCAGCCAGGTCACCGCCAGACCCCGGAGGCGGCGCTGCTTGGCCGGGGTGACGGCGTCGAACGGCGTGCCGAAGCCGTGGTGCCGGCGGGTCTTCACCTCGCAGAACACCACGGTCGGGCCGTCGGCCAGCACCAGGTCGATCTCGCCGGCCCGGACCCGCCAGTTGCGGTCGAGCAGCGCCACGCCACGACCGGCGTACCACTCGGCCACGAGGTCCTCACCGGCGTCACCGAGGGCCCGCCGCGGATCACGGGAGGCGCTCACGGGTCGACCGGCTCAGAGGTCCTTGGCCAGCTCCTCGACGTTGACGTCGCGGAAGGTGAGCACGCGCACGTTGGAGACGAACCGTGCCGGGCGGTACATGTCCCAGACCCAGGCGTCGGTGAGCTCGATCTCGAACCACGTCTGCGCGCCATCGTGCTTCGCCTCCACCGACACGCCGTTGGCCAGGTAGAAGCGCCGCTCGGTCTCGACGACGTAGGAGAACATCGGCAGGACGTCGCGGTACTCGCGGTAGAGCTGGAGCTCGATCTCCGTCTCGTACCGTTCGAGGTCTTCGCTGCTCACCGGACGCTCCTGGGCGTGGGCTGGACGCCGCGCCCGGTCAGACGCGCTTCTCCTTGACCTTCGCGGCCTTTCCGATCCGGTCGCGGAGGTAGTACAGCTTGGCACGCCGGACGTCACCGCGGGTGACGACGTCGATCTTGGCGACGATCGGGGAGTGCATCGGGAACGTGCGCTCCACGCCCACCCCGAAGCTGACCTTGCGGACGGTGAAGGTCTCGCGGATGCCGCTGCCCTGGATCCGGATCACCACGCCCTGGAACTTCTGGACCCGCTGCCGGTTGCCCTCCACGACCCGCACGTGCACCTCGAGGGTGTCACCGGGGCCGAAGGCCGGGATGTCGGTGCGGAGATTGGCGCGGTCGACGAGGTCGGTCGAGTTCATCGGAGGTCCTCAGGATTGCGGACGGATCGGTCGGCGCACGGGGCGCGAAGAACGGAGATCGTACCCTCCCGGCCCGGGGCCTGCCCGCCCGGAACCCCGTTCCGGGCCCCGGGGCCGGCTCAGGACGGCCCGAACTCCTCCAGGACGGCCTCCTCGTCGGGGGTGAGGGGCCGGTCGAGCAGATCGGGACGGCGCTCCCGGGTCCGGCGCAGCGCCTCGGCCCGGCGCCACCGGGCGACCCGGGCGTGGTC
>JAFMJM010000235.1 GCA_017853455.1 Acidimicrobiia bacterium
GTGGGTCGGGCGCGCCACTCGGCGAGGCGGGCGGCGTGGGCCAGGGCGCTCGCCGCCGCCTCGGGGAAGTCGTAGACCGGGATCCGGCGGCCGTCGGCGTGCAGGAGCTCGGGTCGTCCGTCGGGGTCGAGGAAGCAGGCCACCACCGGCTTGGTCGGGGCCGGGTCGGTCGCCGCCAGGATCGCCGCCGCGACGTCGGGGGTGCGGGTCACGAGCGGCGGCACGAACAGGACGACCACGGCGTCGACGTCGTCGTCGGCGAGCAGGATCCGCACCGCCTCGGTGAACGTCGCCGGGACCGCGGCGGCCACCAGGTCGACCGGGTTGCGGAGCCCGGCGTCGGGGGAGGTGTGGGCGGCGAGGGCCGCCTGGGTGGCCGCCGACAGCTCCGGGACCTCGAGGCCGTGGGCGACGAGGGCGTCGGCCGCCAGGATGCCCGGACCACCGCCGTTGCTGACGACCGCCACCCGCCGACCGGCCGGCAGCGGCTGGTGGGCCATGAGCGTGGCGGTGTCGAAGAGCTCCTCGAGGGTGTCGACGCGCGTGACCCCGGCCTGGGCGAAGAGCGCGTCGACGGTGGCGTCGGGGGCGGCCAGCGACGCGGTGTGCGACTGGGTGCCGCGGGCACCCGCCGGACTGCGCCCGCTCTTGACCGCGATGATCGGCTTGCGGCGGGCGATGCGCCGGGCCAGCCGGGCGAACTTGCGCGGGTTCCCGAAGCTCTCGAGGTAGAGGAGGATCACGTCGGTCCCGGGGTCGTCCTCCCAGAACTGCACGAGGTCGTTGCTCGACACGTCGGCCTTGTTGCCCATCGACACGAACGCCGAGATCCCGAGGCCCCGCTCGGCGCCCTGCCCGAGGATGGCGATCCCCAGACCGCCCGACTGCGACGCGAACGCGATGCGGCCGGGGGTGGGGCGGTACGGCGCGAACGTGGCGTCCATCTGCACGTCGGGTGCGGTGTTGAGGATGCCCATGCAGTTGGGTCCGATCACCCGCATGCCGTTGCGGCGGGCGAGGGCCACCAGGTCGTGCTCCCGGGCGGCGCCGGCGCCGGTCTCGGCGAACCCGGCGGTGATGACGACCAGCCCACCGACGCCCTTGGCGGCGCAGTCGGCGACCACTCCGAGGGCGGCGGCGGCGGGGGTGGCGATGACGGCCAGGTCGATGGGGTCGGGGATCGCCGAGACGGTGGGGTAGGCCCGGACCCCGGCGACGGCGGGGGCACCGGGATTGACGGGGTAGACGGCACCCGTGAACTCGCCGTCGATGAGGTTGCGGAACACGGCGTGGCCGATCGAACCGGGGTGGCGGCCGGCGCCGACCACCGCGATCGACCGCGGCGCGAGGAGGCGGCGGATCGACTCGATCTCGGCGAGCCGCTCCCGTTCGTGCTGCAACCCGATCGAATCGGCGGTGGGGGTGATGTCGAAGCCGATCTCGACGGTCTCGCCGTCGGACGAGCGCTGGGTCTCGAATCCGGCCGAGCGGAACACGTGGAGCATGGGCTGGTTGCCGGCGAGCACCCAGGCCACGAAGCGTCGGATGCCGTGCTCGCGGGCGGCGGCGGCGAGGTACTCGAGCAGGATCGTGCCGAGCCCCCGGCCCTGCTGGTCGTCGGCGACGCTGAAGGCGACCTCGGCGACACCCTCGGTGAAGGTGTAGTACGACGCCACCGCCACGATGCGGTCGCCGAGCTCGGCCACGACGGCGAAGTGGTGCTCGAGGTCGACGGTGGCGTGGCTCTCGAGCGCACCGGCCCGTTCGCTCGAGGTCGCGCTGCTGAAGCGCAGGTAGCGGGAGTGCTCCGACATGCGCTCGTAGAACTCGACGATCGCGTCGCGGTCGCCGTCTCGGCGCGGGCGGAGGTGGACGGTGCCGCCGTCGGCGAGGACGACGTCGTTCGACCACCACTCCGGGATCGGCTCAGGCATCGGTGACTCCCGTCGTCGCGGGCACGACCAGCACCGGTCGGCCCGCTTCGGTGACCACGCGGTGACTCGTGCTGCCGAGGGCGCGTTCGGCGCCCGCCACCGCGGTGGACGCGCCGCGGGCTCCGACCACGACCAGGTCGGCGTCGAGGTCGCGGGCCACGGTGAGGAGCACGTCGGCCGGGGATCCGTCGAGCGCCAGCCGGTCGTTCCCGACGCCGGCGCCGTCGAGGGGCGCGCACCAGTCGTGTGTGAACGTCGCGACGATCTCGGCCCGGTGGCCGGACGTGGGAACCGTCTCGCCGGCGATGCGGTCGAGCAGCCCGAGCGCGTGCACGGCCACCACGCGTGCGCCGCCCGGTGCGGCCAGGGCGACCGCCCACGCGAGGGCGGTCCGGGCGTTGGGAGATCCGTCGACGCCCACCACGATGCAGCGGAGGTTCACGGTGCCGCCCCGGTTCCGGCGCGGGCCAGGGCGGCCCGGGTGGCTCCGATGACCTCGGCGCCGGGGCCCCCGTGGCTCGGGCCCTCGTCGGTGGGCTCGTCGGTGCCGGTGAGGCGCCCGACGGTGGCCTGGACCGAGCGGCGGAGCGCTCCGAGGTCGTAGCCGCCCTCGAGGAACAGCGCGACCCGCCCGCTCGTTGGCGCGAACGCGGCGACGCGCTCGGCGAGCCCGGCGTAGTCGGCGGCGGTGAGGGCGTGGTCGGCGAGCGGGTCGTCGCGGTGGGCGTCGAAGCCGGCGGACACCAGGACCCAGTCGGGTGCGAAGGCCGTGACGGTGTCGGCGAGCCCCTCGTCGAGGGCGCGCCGGTACGTCTCGCCCGTGGCGTGGGGCGGCAACGGGAAGTTGCAGGTCGTGCCGGGCGCGCCGGGACCGCCCGTCTCGGTGCTGCGTCCGGTCCCGGGATACGCGGGCGACTGGTGGATCGAGGCGTACAGCACCCGGGGGTCGTCCCAGAAGATCTCCTGGGTCCCGTTGCCGTGGTGCACGTCCCAGTCGACGATCAGGACGCGCGCACCGCGGTCGGCCAGTGCCGCTGCGGCCACCGCCACGTTGTTGAAGAGGCAGAAGCCCATGCCGATGCCGCGCCGGGCGTGGTGCCCCGGAGGTCGGACGGCGACCAGGCCGACGCCGTCGGCGCGCTCCTCGAGGGCATCGACGACGGCGAGTCCGGCGCCGGCTGCGAGCAGCGCGGTGTCCCAGGAACCGGGTGAGACGGGGGTGTCGGGGTCGAGCTCGCCACCGCCGCCTTCGGCGAGGCGCTCGAGCGACCAGAGGTAGTGGGGGTCGTGCACGCGGGCGAGCTCGGTGACGGTCGCCTCGCGCGGATCGAGGCGGAGGATGCCGTCGGTGCCGAGCGCGTCGGCGATCCCGAGGCGGACGGCGTCGAGCCGGGCGGCGCGCTCGGGGTGCGCCGCTCCGGTGTCGTGGTGGTCACGGTCGCCGAGGTCACCGAGGATCAGCACGATCCACCTCCCGGAGCCCACGGTAACGCCGGGACCCGGGTGGGCGACCACGGGGCGCTACCCGGGGGGCCCTGTGACGGACCTGAGAGGCCGCTCCCCGGCCTTGCCGACGCCTTGGGACGCTCCGACACGGCTCTTACGGCGTCGGTCGAATCTCGTCACGTCCCGCCCGACGGGACGATCACCACCGAACCAACCCCACCCACTGCGGATCCGGATCCCCTCCGGACCACGACCCCCAGGAGCACACCATGGAGACCACACCCACCCCCACCCCCCGGAAGCGACCGGTGTCCAGCAAGCTGATCGCCGGCGCCGCCATCGTCGGCGCGATGCTCGGCACGGCCGGCATCGCGGTCGCCCAGTCGAACGACTCGTCGTCGACCGCCCCGACCGCCCAGAGCGCACCGGCGCCCGACCAGGGCCAGTTCGCCCCGGACCGCACCAAGGCGGTGCACCCCGGTGAGGAGCTGCTCACCGGCGAGACGGCGACCCAGGTGGCCGCGGCCGCCGAGGAGGCCGTGCCCGGTGCCACGGTCGACCGCGTCGAGACCGACGCCGAGGGCTCGCCCTACGAGGCGCACGTGACGAAGGCCGACGGCACCCACGTCACCGTGAAGGTCGCCGACGACTTCTCGGTGACGGGCGTCGAGAACGAGCCGGCCGGTGGCCCCGGTGGCCACCAGGGCCCGCCGCCCGACGGCCAGGCGCCCGCCGGGGC
>JAFMJM010000236.1 GCA_017853455.1 Acidimicrobiia bacterium
ACCCGCACCACCTCGTGCCAGCGGAACACGTGGTCGACCACGGCACCGAGGGCGTGGGTGAGCTCGGGTCCTGCAGCCTCGGCGGCGTGGTCCTCGACCTCGACCACGGCGGTCGGCTCGGCCGCCTCGAACCGGACGCGTACCGTCGCCCGGTGGCTCACGGGTCGGCGACCACGGCCGCCAGGGAGCCCAGGGCCACGTCACGGGCCTCCCGCTCGGTCAGGGCGGTCCCGCGTTCCCAGATCGCCCCCAGACGCTCCTCGCCCAGAGCCTGGGTCAGGCGATCCTGCAACTCGGCCTCGGTCCGTCCGGCGCTGCGGGCGAGCAGGCCGACCGGGAACCGGCTGGTGGCGGCCGACATGACGACCGCGGCGTCCTCCGGTCGTCCGAGGCCGAGGAGGGTGAGCCCCGTGAGGGCCAGCACGGTGCCGTACTCCTCCGGGGTCCCGTCGGCCGCGGCCAGGGCGACCACCCGCTCGAGTTCCGGCAGGAACGTCGAAGGGGCCTCGCGACCGGCTCGCAGGACGGCCGCGTTGGCGACCGAGTACACGTACACCGAGAGTCCCGCGGGCAGGAGTTCCGACGCGATGCGGGCCGACTCTTCGTAGGCCGCCAACGCACGCAGCGGGTCTTCGCCACCGTGGACGTAACCCTCGAGCAGGAGTGCGTACGCCACGTCGAAGGGCTCACCGGCCTCGCGGGCCCGGGTGACCGCCTCGTGCGCCGCTCGCTCGGCCGCACCGGAGTCGCCCCGCCACTGTTCGATGGCGCTCAGCACCAACCAGACGCGCATGCGCCGGAGGGCGTCGGGATACGCCAGGACCAGCGCCTCGTTGGCGTGCTCGCGGGATCGGTCGAGGTGGCCCGACCGCATGTCGACCACCGCGAGGTTCAGGTGCTGCTCGTACGCCACGTCGACCCCGAGGTCGGCTGCCAGGGTCACCGACGCCTCGGCGCGGGCGAGCGCGATCTCCGGTTCTTCACCGCGCGACACAGCCCGGCTGGCCGCCGCGGCCATCAGCCGGGGTGCCAGCGGATGGTCGAGGGCTCCCGGGATGCCGAGCGCCCGATCCAGCAGTCGGCCGACGCCCACGTCGCGGAACAGGTACATGCTCTCGAAGGGCAACACGATCGAGCAGGCCCGCTCCGCGTCTCCGGCCGCCACCAGCCAGGTCAACGCTGCGACGACGTTCCGCAGGTCCTGACGCACCACGGCCACGGCGTCGAAGGTGCCCACGGCCGCCGCGGCCTCCGCGACGAGGGTGTAGTGGTGGGCGTGGCGGGTGCGGGCGTCGGCGACGTCGCCCCGCTCGATCAGCAGGTCGGCGGCGAACTCCCGCACCGTCTCGAGCATCCGGTACCGGACCTCGGCCTCACCCAGGTCGGCGAGCAGCAGCGACTTGTCGACGAGGGCGTCGAGCACCTCCCACGCCGCGGCACCGATCACCGTCTCGGCGGCGGCGAGGTCGAAGGGGGCCACGAACACCGAGAGGCGGGCGAAGCCCTCCTGCTCGGGCGGTTCGAGCAGGTCGGTCGACCAGGCCAGGGCGCCCCGGAGGGTCTGGTGCCGCCCGCGGGCCCGGGTCCCACCGGTGAGCAGCCGGAACCGCTCGTCGAGCCGGTCGAGCATCTGGTCGGGACTCAAGCTCCGGATGCGGGCCGCGGCCAGCTCGATGGCGAGGGGAATGCCGTCGAGGTGGGTGCAGAGCTCGGCGACCGCCTGTGCGTCGTCGGCTCCGAGCTCGTAGTCGTGGCGGGCGGCCTGGGCCCGCTCGACGAACAGGCGGCCGGCCGGCGACGCCAGGACCGACCGCCGGTCGGTGCCGTCGGGGCACACCAGGGTGCCGAGGGCGAAGGAGCGCTCGCCGTGCACTCCCAACGCCTCCCGGCTGGTGCACAGGACCCGCACGTCGGGGCACCGGGCGCACAGGTCGTCGACCAGCTCGGCGACGGCGTCGATGAGGTGCTCGCAGTTGTCGATCACGAGCAGGGCCCGCCGGTTGCGGAGGTGCCACGGGAGGGCGTCACGCGCCGGTCCGGATCCCGGCGGGACCCGCACCGCCTCGGCGACGACGTCGGCGACCGCCCCCTCGTCGGTGACGGGAGCGAGCTCGCAGAGCCAGGCGCCGTCGGGAAATCGGGGGAGCAGGGTGGCCGCGACCTGGACCGCCAACCGGCTCTTGCCGACGCCGCCGACCCCCGTGATGGTGACGACCTGGGCCTGGCGGAGCAGGTCGGCGACCAGGTCGTGCTCGGAGTCGCGTCCCACGAACGACGTGCGCTGGGCCGGGAGGTTGGTCGGGTACGACTCGAGGCTGCGCAGCGGCGGGAACTCCGAGCCGAGCGCCGGGTGCACGACCTGGACGACGTGCTCGGCGCGGGCCAGGTCGCGGAGGCGGTGCTCGCCGAGGTCGACGAGCGCCACGCCCACCGGGAGGCCGGACGCGACGAGCGACGCGGTCGCTTCGGAGAGCAGGATCTGGCCGCCGTGGGCCGCCGCCATCACCCGGGCCGCCCGGTTCACCGACGGGCCGTAGTAGTCGCCGTCGCGGAGCTCCGCGTCGCCGGAGTTGCACCCCATGCGCACGACCAGGGGTCCGGTGGCTCCCCACGACACCGCCTGCAACGCCAGCTGGGCGGCGACGGCGGCGTCGACGGCGTCGTGGGCGTCGACGAAGACGGCGTGGACGCCGTCACCGGTGGTCTTGACGATCGCGCCGTCGTGCGTCAGTACGGCGTCGCGCAGGATCTGGTCGTGCAGGGCGAGCGCGTCGCCCATCACGTCGGGGTGCTCCTCCCAGAGCCGCGTCGAGCCCTCGAGGTCGGTGAACAGGAAGGTGACGAGCCCCTCGGGGAGCACGGTCGCCGGCCGGGGCGGCGGGTCAGCCCTGGGAGTCGTGCTCGGCGAGCCGGTCCGCCGTCACGCCCAGGAGCTCGGTGGCGATCGACGGGTTGTCGTGGAGCATCGTCTGGAACTCGCGTCGGCCGATCACCTCGACCTTCATCGGCGTGAGCGCCGTGACGGTCGCCGTGCGCGGTCGGTTGGCGACGAGGGCGATCTCACCGAAGTAGTCCCCGGGGCCGCGGGTCGCCACGACTTCGTCGCCGACCTTCACCTCGGCCTCGCCCTCGAGGACGATGACGAACTCGTGCCCGTGCTCGCCCTCACGGGTGAGCTCCTTGCCGGCCTTGACGTCGATCTGGGTGGCGAGGCTCGAGATCTGCCGCAACGCCTTGGTGTCGAGGTTGGCGAAGAGGGGCACCTGTGCGAGCCGCTCGTCGATCCACCCGTGCCGGTCCATGTCCGTCCTCCTGGCCGTGGCCTCCCCGTCCGGGGGTCGGGCCAGTCTGCCCCAAATCGGGGTGCCGTGCACGACCCCGACCGGTCCGCTCGCCGATCGGGGTGCCGCCGGTGGTCGGTGCGGAGCCTCAGCCCACGACGCCCCGGTCGTGGAGACCGGCGATCTCGGCGTCGGAGAGTCCGAGGACCTCGGCGAGCACGGCGTCGGTGTGCTCGCCCACCATGGGGGGAGCCGTCTCGGGGCCCTCGGCGACCCGGCTCAGCTTCACGGGGTTGCCCGGCACGAGGACCGGGTCCGGGATCCCGTCGGTGCGTGGCACCTCGACGAGCATGTTGCGGGCGGCGACGTGGGGATCCGCGATCACCTCGGGCGCGGCGAACGACGGGCCCGCCACCAGGCCGGCGTCGTTGAGGGCCGCGGCCGCCTCGAGCTTGGTCTTGTCGGCGGCCCAGCGCTCGATCGCCGGTCGGACGACGTCGTCGAGGTGCTCGACCCAGCCCGCCCGGGTCGCGAAGCGGTCGTCGGTGAGCCACTCGGGCGTGCCGATGACCTCGGTCAGCCGCGCGAACTGGTGCTCGCGGCCGACCTGCAGGACGAACCAGCCGTCGGACGCCCGGAAGCCGTGCATGATGAGCCGGTTCCCCCGGGCGCCGTCGTGGTGGCCCATCGACCAGAAGTTCGTGACGAGATCGGTCATGGCGACCATCGAGTCGAACATGGCGACGTCGACGTACTGACCCTCACCGGTGAGATTGCGGTGCAGGAGAGCAGTGAGCACACCGATGACGCCGAACAGGGCGCTCGAGATGTCGCCGAG
>JAFMJM010000237.1 GCA_017853455.1 Acidimicrobiia bacterium
GGCATCCCGGGCAGCACGTCGATCGGCGCCAGGGTGGTCGTCGTGGTGCCACCGCCGGCCTGGACCAGCGGGTTGGATGCCTGGGACCCGCCACCGCCGCAGGCGACGAAGACCACACCGCCGATCGCGACCAGGACGAGCGTCAGTTGCAGCCAACGGGACTTCGACACGGGTGACTCCGGAGCTCGACGAGGTGCCGCCCCCAGGTTGGCAGGTTGCCCGGGCCGCCGGGTGGCACCGCCGGCGTGACCGTCGTCACGGCGACGGCGGTCGGCGCGCCCCGTTCGGGGCTAGGTTCGCCCCGTGCCCGCCCGTCGTCACGAATGGCCCGACGCCGACGCCTTCCAGGAGGACGCCCACGAGCGGGGCTGGACCGACGGTCTCCCGGTCGTCCCCGCCACCCCGGAGAAGGTGGCGGCGTTCCTGGCCACCGTGGCGCTGCCCTCGGACGAGGTGCTCGGCCGGGTCCCGACCCGTGAGGTGGTGGTCACCGCCGAGGACGCCGCCGTCAACGCCGTCATGGCGGGCTGTCGCCCCGAGTACTTCCCCGTGGTCGTCGCCGCCGTGCGCGCCCACCTCGACGAGATGGGCAACTGCCACTCCACCACGGGCACCCTCTCGGGAGCGGCCCACGCCGTGATCGTCAACGGACCCGTGCGCCGTGAGATCGACGTCGCCTGCGAAGCGGGCTGCCTCGGCCCCGGGTTCCGCGCCAACGCCACCATCGGCCGGGCGCTGCGCCTCGTCATCCGCAACGTGTGCCGGGCCGTGCCCGGCTTCCTCGACCGCGCGACCTACTCGTGGCCGCTGCGGTACTCGTTCTGCTTCGGGGAGAACGAGGAGGCGTCCGACTGGACGCCGCTCCACGTCCAGCGGGGGTACGCCCCCGACGACAGCACGGTCACGGTGCACTCGGTGATGCGGATGGTCTCGGCCTGGGACTCGACCGCCCGGGGCCCCGAGGAGGTCGCCGACACCCTCGTCGCCGACACCCGCCACCACGGCATCACCGGCGACGCCTTCCTCGGCGACGGTATCTCCATCGTCTACGTGATGGGGCGGGAGCACCAGCGGCTGTTCCTCGAGGCCGGCTGGTCGAAGGAGGACCTCCAGGGACACCTCCACGCCCGGCTCACCGCCCCGGCGACGGGGCCGCGCGACCGCTTCGTCAACGTCGGGCGGCCCGAGAACGTGCTCGTCGTCCCCGCCGGTGGCGCCGGCATGGCCGAGACCTGGATCCTGTTCCCCCACCTCGCCTGGGCGGTGACCCGCCCCGTGATCACCGGATAGGTTGCGCCCATGACCGTCGTCGCCCTCGACCCCACCGGCTCCGCGGCCAAGACCGCCCCGGAGCGTCGACTCGCCGTGCGTCCGGCCTCCCTCGCCGGCGCCGTGCTCGGGCTCGTGTGCAACGGTCTGGGCCGGGGCGAGGTCCTGCTCGACGCCCTGGCCGAACGCCTTCGGGAGTCCGACGGGCTCGCCGGCGTGGTCAAGGTCGTGAAGTCGAGCGTGTCGGTCCCGCCCGATCCCGACGACTGGTCACGGCTCACCGACGGGGTGGCGATCGCCATCACGGGGTTCGGCGGCTGAGGCAGCTGCAGTGCCCGCAGTTTGCGGGACGCCGTGGAACTCGAATGGGCGGGGGTGCCGACGGTCTGCATCGTCCACCGCGAGCTGCGCGACTCGGCGGCGGCGATCGCCCGGATCAGCGGTCACCCGGACTACCCGACGGTGATCGTCGACTACCCGTGGATCCCGACCGCGACCTGGACCGACGACGAGATCGCCGAGCTGGTCGAGGTGCTCCTCCCAGCGGTGCGCGCTGCGCTGCTCGGATCCGCTCAGGCGTGATCGGCGGCGTACACCGACATCCGCACGAAGATGCCGATCACCTTGGTGGCGTAGTTCGGGTCGGTGGCCCAGTTGCCCCGGCCCATCGTCTGCCACGTCTGGGCGCGACCCTTGGCGTAGAACGAGTCGAAGTTCGACGCCGCGCGGACCGGGTCGCTCCCCCACCAGGTGGGGTCGGGCGGGTGGTGCAACGTGGCGGTGGTCGAGTCGGGATCGCCGTAGTTCTTGAGCAGCTGGATCTGGGCCCGCACGCCGTCGCGGGGTGACGGGAACCCGGGCTCGCCGCTGCACGAGTCGCAGGCCCCGAGGCCCGAGTAGTTGTTGTCGGTGGCGCCGCGGAAGTACCCGGTCTCGAGCACGGCCTGGGCGAACGCCACGTCCCCCCGGACGCCCTCGTCGGCCCCCTCCTGGAGGAAGATCTCGGCCAGGTCGCGGATGGAGAGACCGCCCGACAGGCGGGGCTCCATGCCGGTGGTGGCGTACCAGTCGGCGATCTGGCGGGCGGTGAGCCGGGCCGAGCCCATGACGGGAATGACGTCGAGGGCGGCGAGCAGGGTCTTCTGGCGGGCCAGCAGCGATTCGAGGTCGCTGCGGGCCCGTACGGCCGTCGCTCGCTCGGCGTCGGCACGGTCCTGCTGGTCGTGGAGGTAGGCGAGGTCGGCGTCGAGTTGGGCGGCGGTGTCGGCGAGCCGGGCGACCAGGGCCCGGTCGGCCTGGGCGGCGCCGTCGCCGTAGTGGGCTGCGGACGCGGCGTCGGCGAAGCGGTGCGTTCCCGACAGCGGCGACGTACCGGCCCGGCCCGTCACGTAGAGGGTCGCCGCCCGGGCCCGCATCTCCTCCCGGACGGCCGCCGACTGCTGGCTGGTGAGGAAGACCCGGACCTGCGTGGCGTCGATCTCGGTGCCGAGGGTCTCGACCCGGCGCTGGGCCTCGGCGGCCACCCGGCCGAGCTCGTCGATCCGGGCGCTGTTGTCGGCGATCTCGCGCTGGAGTCGGGTGACCGACACCTCCTGGGCGTCGGCGGCCGGGGTCGTCGCCACCACGCCGATACCGGCGCCCACGGTCGCCACGGCCACGGCGAACACCACTCCCGCGCCACGGAGACGCCGGCGGTGCACGGGGTTTGTGGTGGTGGGGCGACGCGACACGAGGACTCCCGGTCGGGCCCGCTTCCCGACGGGGAGGTTAGCCGTGTCGGCTCCCGGGTGGTGCTAGCGGGTGATCCCGTACCGCTCGAGCCCGTAGAGGCGGATGGCGTTGCCCCGGAGGAGCTTGTAGCGCTCCTGCTCGTCGAGACCCGCCTTGTCGCAGATGAGCTGCGCCGTCTCCTTGGTGTGCGGGAACGTGCTGTCGGCGTGGGGGTAGTCGACCTCGAAGGTGATCTGGTCCATGCCGACCCGGTCGCGGCACGCCAGGCCGACCTCGTCGTCGAAGATGCAGAAGTAGACGCGCCCGGGCACGTACGACGACGGCGGGTGCGGCAGCGCCGACCCGAAGGAGTTCGCCGAGCGCTCCTCCCAGAGCTTGTCGGCCCGCTCGAGCACGTAGGGCGCCCATCCGAGCTGACCCTCGGAGTAGGCCAGCTTCAGGTTGGCGAACCGATCGAGGGTGCCCGAGAAGATGAAGTCGCACAGCGAGCCCATGGCGTTGGAGAACGTCAGGGTCGACGAGATGATGAAGGGCGCGTCCGGCGACGTCGACGGCATCTTCGACGACGACCCGATGTGCATGTTGATCACGGTGCCGGTCTCGTCGCAGGCCCGGAAGAACGGGTCCCAGAACCCGTCCTTGTCGTGCACCGACGGCAGGCCCAGCGGGTAGGGGTTCTCCGTGAACGCCACGGCGTACGAGCCCTTGTCGGCGCAGCGCCGGACCTCGGCGGCCGCGAGCTCGGCGTCCCAGAGCGGGACGATCGTCAGCGGGATCAGGCGTCCGGCGCCGGCACCCCCGCACCACTCGTCGATCATCCAGTCGTTGTAGACCTCGATGCAGGCGAGGGCGAGCTCCTTGTCGTCGCGCTCCATGAACGTCTGGCCGGCGAAGCGCGGCAGCACGTTGGGGAAGCAGATCGACGCATCGGTCCAGTTGGCGTCCATGTCGGCGAGACGGGCGGTCTGGTCCCAGCAGCCCAGCCGGATCTCGTCGAACGTGACGGGCGTGTTGTCGAGGTCGGGGAAGCCGACGGCGGCCGAGAGCTTCGGGAACGGGTACACGAGGTCGTCGTAGAGCCAGATGTCGCACCACTCGCCGTCGGG
>JAFMJM010000025.1 GCA_017853455.1 Acidimicrobiia bacterium
TGGCGTAGTCGCTGGCGAGGAAGACGATCACGTTGGCCACCTCCCAGGGCTCGGCCGCCCGGCCGAACGCCTCGCGGGTGGTGAGCTCCTCGAGCAGCTCGTCGGTGGTGACCTTGGCGAGGAACGGGTGCATCGCCAGCGACGGCGACACGGCGTTGATGCGGATGCCGTGGGGCGCAGCCTCGATGGCGGCGCAGCGCGTGAGGGCCATCACGCCCGCCTTCGCCGCGGCGTAGTGGGCCTGGCCTTCCTGGGCCCGCCACCCCACCACCGACGCGTTGTTGACGATCACGCCCCCGCCCTGCGGGATCATCGTCTGCAGCGCGGCCCGGGTGCAGCGGAACGTGCCGGTGAGGGTCACGTCGAGCACCGACGACCACTGCGCGTCGGTCATGTCGACGACGTTGGCGGTACCACCGAGCCCGGCGTTGTTGACCAGGACGTCGACCCGGCCGTGTGCGGCCACGACCTCGGCGAAGAGCCGCTGCACGGCGTCCTCGTCGGTGACGTCGCAGACGACGCCGAGTGGCGTGGTGCCGGTGAGCGCGGCCAGCTCGGTGACCGACTCGCCGAGGCGGCGCTCGTGGTGGTCGGAGAGCACGACGGTCGCCCCCTCCTCGGCGCAGCGCTTCGCGGTGGCGAAGCCGATGCCGGTGCCCGCCGACGCGGTGACGACGGCGACCTTGCCGGCCAGGAGTCCGTGGGCGGGCGGGTACTCGGGAGCGGGAGCGGGCACGGTCAGACCTTCGGTTCGGGCGGCAGGCCGAGGGCCCGCTCGCCGGCGACGTTGCGCTGGATCTGGTTGGACCCGCCGTAGATGGTGTCGGCCCGGGTCCAGAGGAAGAGGCGCTGGGCCGCGTCGAGCTCGTAGGGCTCGTCGGTGCCGTCGGGCCGGATCAGGCCGTCGGCGCCGGCGACGTCGATGGCCAACTCGCCCATCGCCCGGTGCAGCGACGCCCAGTAGAGCTTGTGGATCGCGGTGAGCGGGGTGATCGCACCACTCTCGAGCGAGCTCATCGAGCGCAGGGCGTTGAGGCGCATGATCTCGAGCGCCGACCAGATCTCGGCGATGCGCTGGCGGACCACCGGGTCGCGGTCGACGCCCCGGCGCTTGGCGGTCTCGACCGTCTGCATGAACTCGTAGAGGAACGTGACCTGCTGGCCGAGCGTGGAGGCCCCGCGCTCGAAGGCCAGCGTCCCCATGGCGACCTTCCAGCCGTCGTTGACGGCACCGACGACGTTGGCCGCCGACGTGCGGGCCCCGTTGAAGAAGACCTCGTTGAACTCCGAGGTGCCGGTGATCTGCACGATGGGACGGATCTCGATCCCCGGCTGGTCCATCTCGACCAGCAGGTACGACAGACCCTTGTGCTTGGGGGCGTCACGGTCGGTGCGGGCCACGACGAAGCACCAGTCGGACCAGTGCGCCAGCGACGTCCAGACCTTCTGCCCCTCGATGACCCACTGGTCGCCGTCGAGCTCGGCGCGAGTCGAGACGTTGGCGAGGTCGGAGCCGGCGTTGGGCTCGGAGTACCCCTGGCACCAGATCTCGGTTCCGGCCAGGATCGGCGGCAGGAACCGCTGCTTCTGCTCCTCGGTGCCGTACTGGATGACCGTCGGCCCGAGGAGCCCCTCGCCGACGATGCCGACCTTGCCGGGCCCGCCCGCCCGGGCGTACTCCTCGTAGAAGATGACCTGCTGGGTGAGCGAGAGCCCCCGGCCGCCGTACTCCTGCGGCCACGAGATCCCGATCCAGCCACCCCGGCCGAGCTCGCGCTCCCAGGCGTGGCGCTCCTCGAAGAGCATGTGCTCGTCGCCGGGTCCGCCCCGGCCCTTGACGACCGCGAACTCGCCGTCCAGGCGGCTCACCAGCCAGTCCCGGGCCTCGGCCCGGAACGCCTCGTCCTCTTCGCTGTGTCGCAGGTCCACGTGGCCACCCCGTGCCGGAAGCGCCGCGCAACCTACCATCGGCCCGGGCGGGCCCGGACCGGCGCGGTCCGCCCCGTCAGGGTCGACCGACCCCGGCCGACCCCGCCCCCCGGTCGAGGAGCACCGCAGTGACGCCGACGACGGACGTGTGCATCGTGGGGGCCGGGCTCGCCGGGCTCGCGTGCGCGACCGTCCTCACGAACCGCGGGGTGGACGTCCGGGTCCTCGAGGCGTCCGACGACGCCGGCGGACGGGTCCGCACGGACGCCGTCGACGGGTTCCTCCTCGACCGCGGCTACCAGGTCGTGCTCACACAGTTCCCCGAGCTGCACCACCTCGTCGACCTCGAGGCCCTCGGCCTCGGCCGCTACGACGCCGGCGCGGTCGTCCGGGTCAACGGGAAGTTCCACCGGGTCCGTGACCCCCGCCGCGCCCCGGCCAGCGTGTTCGCCACGGCGACCGCCCCGATCGGCACGATCGCCGACGACGTCCGGCTGCTCCGGCTGATCGCCGACGTGTGGCGCACCACCCCGACCGACCTGCTCAAGCGCCCCGACACCACCACCCTCGAGTCGCTGCGCGACCGCGGCTTCTCCGAGAAGATGATCGACCGGTTCTGGCGGCCGCTGTTCGCCGGCATCCAGCTCGACCCCGAGCTCGAGGTGTCGAGTCGGCGCTTCGAGGTGATCCTGGCCATGCTGGCCGAGGGCGCGGCGGCGCATCCCGCCACCGGGGTCCAGGCCATCCCCCGACAGATGGTGGCGGGCCTGCCCGAGGGAACCGTGGAGTGCGACGCCCGGGTCGAGCGGATCGACGGCACGACCGTCCACCTCGCCGACGGCCGCCGCGTCGACGCGCGGGTGGTCGTGGTGGCGACCGAAGGCCCGGCCGCGGCCGCGCTCACCGGCATCGCCGATCCCGGGTCGCGCGGCGAGTCCTGCGTCTACTTCGCCGCCGACACCGCGCCGATCCCCGACAAGCTGATCGTGCTCGACGGCTCGCGCGAGGGCCCCGTCAACAACCTGGCGGTGGTGTCGAACGTCGCACCCTCGCTGGCGCCCGCGGGGGCCTCGCTGATCGCGGCGGTCGCCCCCGGACCGGTCGTCGGGACCGACGCCGAGCTGCTCGAGGGCACCCGGCGCCAGTTGCGCACCTGGTTCGGCGCCACCGTCGACGGCTGGACGCACCTCCGCACCTACCGCATCCGGCACGCCCACCCCGACCAACGGCCCGGGTTCTCCCCCCGGCGCTCGGTCCGGCTCGGTGACGGCGTCTACGTGTGTGGGGACCACCGCGACACCGCCTCCACCCAGGGGGCGTTGTTCTCCGGGCGGCGGACGGCTGGTGCCGTGTGGTCCGACCTGGTCGGCGCGCCCACGCCCTGAGTCAGGCGGTGGCCGTTCCGGTGCTCTCGGTGCGCCCGGTGCGGCGGGGCGGGACCGGTACCCGGCGCAGGATGCCGAGGCGCTGCCCGGCCACGACCGTGCCCGACACGAGGGCCACGAGGGCCGCCAGCGCGAGCGCAGCGCGCATCCCGGCCGACACCTCGCCGACGATCACCGCGATCGTGGCGATGTTGAGGAAGGCGTGCACCACCACGGCGGGCAGGAGCGCCCCGGTGCGCAGCACGGCGTAGCCGAGCACCACGCCGAGGCTGGCGAACGGCAGCGCGGTCAGGGCGCCGCTCATCTGGGCGACGTGCCCGGGCAGCAGGGTGAAGATCAGGCCGCCGGCGAGGAGCGCCACGATCCCCGGTGCGAGACCCCAGTCCTCGGCGTTGCGCCACGGCTGGCCGAGCACCTTGGCGACGAGCGCACCGACGACGACGATCACCGCCAGCCGGTAGACGAGCTCCTCGCCGAGGGCGGCGACCACGAGCCCCGCCGCCTCGCGCGAACCGCCGATCTCCACCGAGTAGGCGATCACCGCGTAGACGAGGGCGGCCGTGCCGACCACCAGGAACTCGCGCCACGCCCGCAGGTTCGCGGGGTCGAGCCCGAGGCGGCGCAGTCCGATCGCCAGGGCGAGGACGATGCCGAGCGGGAGGGCCGGCGACACCGGCACCCGTCCGAGCGATCCGAGCGAGACGTCGGCCCAGGCGGTCGTGACGTCGACCACCACGGTCAGCGCGGCGAGGGCCACGATCGGCACCGACAACGGCCAGCGCGTCCAGCGGCTCCAGTGCCAGTGGCGACGCGGCGCGGTGGACGGGGCCATGGGGCCAGTCTGACAGGCCGGGTCGACCGGCCGTCCGTCAGGCCAGGTGGGCGTCGAACCAGGCGAGGGTGCGGGCCCAGGCGTCGCGGGCGGCGGCCTCGTCGTGGTCGGCCCGGGCGTCGCAGTGGAACCCGTGGCGGGCGTCGGCGTACCGGACGACCTCCCCCGCCACCGGCGCCCCGGTGAGGGCCGCACGCAGCGCCTCGACGCCGTCGACCGGGATCGAGGCGTCGAGGTCGCCGAACAGACCGAGCCACGGCGTGCGCAACTCGGCGGTGCGGTCGAGCAGCATCGGGAACGGGAGTGCGCCCTTGGTCGCGATCCCCCCGCCGTAGAAGCCGACGGCCGCGCCGAGTGCCCGCTCGAGGGCGACGAGGAACGTGACCCGTCCACCGAAGCAGAAGCCCACCGTCGCGATGCGGTCGTCGGCGAACCCGGACGCGCGCAGGTGGTCGAGCGCGGCGTCGGTGTCGGCGAGGATGCCGTCGTCGGTCAGCCCCTCGAACAGGGGGAAGATGGCGGCGACGTCGGTGTAGTCCTCGACCCGGCCGCCCCCGGCCCGGTGGAAGTAGGCCGGCGCGACCGCGTGGTACCCCGCGGCGGCGAACCGCTCCGTGACGTCACGGATGTGGGCGTTGACGCCGAACGCCTCCTGGACGACGACCACGGCACCGCGTGCGGGACCGTCGGGGACGGCCTCGAAGCAGTCCATGGGGCCGTCGGGGGTGGTCAGGACGAGGTCACGGGTGATGGACATGCCCGGAGCCTATGGCGCGACGATCCCCGCGCACAGGGCCTCGAGGACGGGGCGCAGCCGGGCCGCGACCTCGGCGTCGTCCTCCACGAGGTAGTCGTGCGGGATCACGACCAGGGGCAGGTCGGGCAGGCCCTGGGCGCGCGCGACCGCCCGGGCCGCCGGCTCGAACGGAGCCGTCACGAACGTGACGGTGGGGATCCCGCGCTGCTCCAGCGCGACGGCGTCGAGCACACTGCCCGACGTGCACGATCCTCACTTGGCGAGGCCGTTTACCACCGCCGAGCACTCGGAGTACCGGTCGAGCAGGTCGGCGTCGGCCCGCCGCGACAGCACCGGCTTGAAGCCGGTGACCGCCGGGGCCGTGATCGCGAAACGGTCGCGGAGCCAGCCGTCGAGGACCTCGGCGTAGCGTCCGAACGACGGACCGGCCACCCGCCCGGGCTCGTTGACGAGGAACCCCAGCCGGACGGGGGTCGCGGGGCGCACGGCGAGCCGCGCCCCCGACACGTCGGCGGGGCGTCCCCGCGGGTCGACGAGCTCGATCACCACTGCACCTCCCGGGTCACGGCGAATCCGCCCAGATGCCCCCAGCCGGGGCAGACCGCCGCCCACGGGATCGAGTCGGCACCCGTGACGACCACCAGGACCGACTCCGGTGACGACACGCACGGCACCAACGTGTCGGGGCGGGTCTGGTCGACCCAGTCGGGCCACCAGTCGTAGAAGTGGGCCGGGTCGTGGTCGGGGCGCAACGGCCCGGGCGGCCGCAGGACGTCGAGGCGCCGGCGGGCGAGGTCGAACAGGGTCCGCTGGACGTCGGCGCGGGAGAGCCCGGCCGCCGCGAGGTGGCGCGCCTCGGCGGGGGTGAACGCCACCAGGCACTCGCCCATCGTGTGGGTGTTGTTGTTGCCCAGGGCGGCCATGACGTCGGCGATCCGGGACAGCCGCTCGCGGGGGTCGTCGTGGGCGCCCCAGAAGGCCACGCTCTGCGCGGCCTCACCGGCGAACACCGTCACGGCGTCGTGGCCCGGTGCGGCACCGTTCGCCTCGGCGAGCGTGGGCCACGGCGCGGCGTCGGCGAGCTCGCCGATGCAGGTGCCGAGCCGTCCCGGGTGGCCGAACACCTCCTTGACCGGCTCACCGGGCGTGGCTCCTCCGAGGTTCCAGAGCACGAGGCGCAGGGCACGCCCCACCGCCATCGAGGCGTGGCTCGCGCTCGCCCCGAAGACCGACTCGGCGGTCGCGAAGCCCAGGCGGGCCACGCACGGACCCGACACCACCACGATCGGAGCGCACCCGTGGGTCGTGGTCTGGACGCCGCGCAGGTTGAAGGCGTCGTCGAGCATGGCGTCGACGGCGGCGAGCACCACCGGGAACTGGTCGGCGGTCACCCCGGCCATCACGGCGTTGGCGGCGACGGTCTCGACCGTGGCGATCCGATCGGCGGGCGGAATCGCGCCCAGCACCGCATCACCGGGGCGCCCCGATGCGGTCACCAGCGCCGCGACGCGCTCGGGGGTCGGCGGGTAGACGGGCAGACCGTCGGTGAGCCCGTGGGCGAGCGCGTACTCGGGCCAGTCGGCGAGATCGGCGAGGTCGGGCAGCGGCGCCGGCGCGGTCGGTGCCGCCACGGTCTCAGTCACCGAGCACCTCCGCGAGCTCCACCGGCCGATGCTCGTCGATCGACCGGTGGGCCGCAACCCCGACCGCCACCGACCACAGACCCTCGTCGACCCCGACCTCCGGAGCCGTGCCGGTGCGGATGGCGGCGAGGAGCTCCAGGTGCTCGACGTAGCTCGCGCCGTGATGGAAGCCCTCGTGCGCGACCCGCGGGTCGGTCACCGCTTCCTCACGCACGGAGGCCGCGCCCCCGGTCCGGGCACCGACCCGGAGGATCGACGACGGGAGGAACGCCTCGACCTTGCCGACGTCGCCGACCACCGACACCTCCTCCTGGTTGACGCTGCCCTCGGCGAACATGCACAGGTCGAGCAGGCCGCGTGCGCCGGAGGCGAAGTCGAGGATCACGAAGGCGTGGTCCAGGAGGTCGGGCACCTCGCCGTCGTAGACCTCGTCGAGGTGGTTGACGGCCTGCCCGCCCGACGCGTACACCGAGGTCGGTCGCTCGCCGACGACCCGGTGCATCAGGTCGAAGAAGTGGCAGCACTTCTCGACGAGCGTGCCGCCCGTGTTGCGCGAGAAGCGGTTCCAGTCGTCGACCTTGGGCAGGAACGGGAACCGGTGCTCGCGGATCGCGACCATCCGCACCCGCCCGACCGCGCCGCCGTCGACCGCGTCGATCAGGGCGGCGACCGGCGGCATGTACCGGTACTCGAGCCCGACCCAGACCAGACCGCTCCGGTCGCGCGCCGCCTCGACGACGCGCCGGCAGTCGGCCACCGTCGTGCACAGCGGCTTCTCCACGAGCAGGTGGACGTCGGCGGCGAGGAGGTCGTCGAGCACGGCCGCGTGGGTGTGGTTGGGCGTGGCGACGACCACGACGTCGCACCCGGCGTCGGCGAGCAGCGCCCGGTGGTCGGGGAAGGTCGCGACGCCGCGGCCCGGCGGGAGCCAGCCCTGCGAGTCGGAGAGCGAACGGGCGAACGGATCGGCGAGCGCCACCACCTCCACCCCGGCGTCGGCCGCCTCGAGGGCGAGGAGGTTCCGCAGGTGCTCCTGACCCATCATCCCGGCGCCGACGATGCCGTAGCGCAGCGGACGGACGGCGCCGACGGGCGGTTCGGGGGCGGACGACGGGACCACGCGCCGCGCAGCCTACGATGCCCGCGTCCGGCCGATCGGCGGCCGACCCGGAGAGGAGCCCCCGTGGACGACCAGCGTCGCCTCGTCGCCCTGTGGCACGCCCGTGGGCGCGGCATCCTCGGCCTCGTCTGCGTGCTGTTCCCCAGCCTCGTGGCCACCGTCGGCATGGGTCGGCCCGGTCCGGTCGGGCGGGCCGCCATCCGCATGCTCGGCGTGCGCGACATCGCCCTCGGACTCGGCGCCATCTCGGGCATCCGCGAGGGCGGACCCACCGAGGAGTGGATCGGCTGGGGCGCGGTCGCCGACGGCGTCGACGCCGTGGCCCTGCTCGTCACCCCGGGCCTGGCCAAGCGGGCGCGCCTGGTGGGTCTCCTCGCCGGCGGCTCGGCGGTCTACGGGTTCCTCACCGCCCGCGCCTACGCCGACGCCCGGTCGGCGGCCGCGGCCGAGGCCGAAGCCGCCGCCGAGGCGATCGCCACCGACCCCACGGCCTGACCGTGCCCGACGGCGCCGACGGCGGTGCGCTCGACCGGCTGGTCGCCGAGTCGGAGATCCGGGCCGTGCTGCTGCGCTACGTCCGCGGCATCGACCGACTCGACCTCGACCTGGTCCGGTCGTGCTACCACCCCGGCGCCACCGACGAGCACGGGTCGTGGTCGGGCACCGTCGACGAGTTCTGCGTGTGGGTCGACCGGATCCTGCGCCGCTACGACTCGACCTTCCACCTGCTCGGAAACCCGCTGGTCGAGCTCGACACCCCTGACCGGGCCCGCGTCGAGACCTACGGGATCTCGTTCCACCGCACCGCCGGAGGAGCCCCGCACCTCAACCTCGCCACCGGCTTCCGCTACGTCGACCGCTTCGAGCGCCGCGACGGCGAATGGCGCATCGCCCGCCGGGTCGCGGTCACGGAGTGGTCCCGGCGCGACGACGAATCCGGCTGGTGGCCGTTCCCCGACACCATGCGCACGGGGCAGCGCGACCGCACCGACGCGGTCTACGACGACTGAGGCCGCGCGGGTCCGTCGACGAGGTGCTGGTGCTCGCCGAGGGTGGGCGCGTGCCGCTGCCACCGCCACGGTGAGGCGTCCATCGTGACGGGCGCACCGGCGTAGGTGACCGTGCGGTCGATCCCCGGGTGGTGCTGCTCGACCGCGAAGCCCCGCGCCCGGAAGTGCGGGTCCTCGACCACCTCCTCGGGCGAGTAGATGACCGGGAGCGCGAGCCCGCGGGTCTGGCCCTCGAGGAAGAACTCGTAGGAGGTGAGCCGCGAGGCGATGAAGATCAGCGCGTCGCGACCGGCTCCGAAGATCTCGCCGACGAGCGGGTCGGTGGCGATGTCGGCGAAGTTCACGCCACCGCGCTCCTCGCCGAGCTCGAGGAACGCGATCGCCGGGAAGTCGTCGCGCCAGCCGCGGTCGTCGATCCAGTCGATGAGGGTGCGGAACTCCTTCGCCGCCCGGGGCGGAACCCCGGTCGGGCAGAAGCGGCCATCCTTGTCGGTGCTCATCGTGAACTGCGTGGGACGGGCCGCGGCGTGCCGGCACGTCTGGCGCTGCACCGTCTCGCCGGCGACCAGCCAGCCGTAGGTGGCGAACTCGGTCGTGACGTTGTTGGCGGCGTGCATGCTGACGTCGACGTGCTGGCCTCGCCCGGTGGCGTCACGGTGGAGCACCGCCACGAGCGTGGCGGTGGCGGCGTGGATCCCGGCCGTCTGGAACCCCTGGTTCCCGCCGCCGCGCACCGGCGGGATCGTGTGGTCGTCGTACCCGCAACTCCACACCGGGCCGGCGTTCGCCAGCAGGGTGAGGTCGGTCATCGGCTCGAGGGCCCGCGGGTTGGTGCGCCCGAACGGGGTCACCGACGTCCAGACCAGGCCCGGGTTCGCCGCCCGCAGGTCGGGCTCGTCGATGCCGAGGGCGGCGAGCCGGCCCGGGGTCTCGCCCTCGAGCACGACGTCGGCCGTGGCCGCGAGCCCGGCGAAGGTCTCCCGGTCGGCGGCGACGTCGAGGTCGAGCACCACCCCGAACTTGTTGGTGTTGTAGTGCCAGAACCAGAGGCTGCGCTCGGGGTCGGGCACGTCGTCGACGAACGGGCCGTAGGTACGTTGGCGGGCACCACCGGGCGGCTCGACCAGGATCACCTCGGCACCGAAGTCGGCCAGCATCCGACCCGCGAACTCCGTGGCCTCGTGCGCCAGCTCCACCACCCGCAGACCGGTCAGGGGCCCGAGGGCGTCGGCGGCCGGTGCGGGCGGCGGCTCGGGGCTGCCGTGGGGACCGGTGGTCGCCATCAGATCACCCCCTCGGCACGGAGGTCGTCGATCTCGGCGGCCGAGAGTCCGAGCAGGTCGCCGTAGACGAGGTCGTTGTCGCCGCCGAGCAGCGACGTCGCCCGCTCGATCGACCAGTCGGTCTCGGCGAGGTGGTACGGCAGGCCGTCGACGCGCAGGCGACCCATCAGCTCGTGCTCGACCCAGGGCCACAGCCCGAAGTCGGTCGTACCGGGATCGTCCTCGATGCGCTCGCCCGGCCGTTGCACCGCCACGCCGGGGACGCCGGCGCCGATCAGTGCCGCCTGCACGGCGAACTTGTCGCGGGCGGCACACCAGGCGCCGAGGCGGTCGTCGAGGTCGGCCTGGGCGGCGAGACGCCCGGCGAGCGTGGCGTAGCGCGGATCGCGGACCCAGTCCTCGTCGACCACCGCCGCGAGCCGCTCCCAGTCGGCGTCGTCGCGGCACGCGATCGCCACCCACTCGTCGTCTCCGAGCGCGGCGTAGACGTTGTGGGGCGCCATCGAGCCCCACTCGTCGTGGTTGCTGTCGGGGCGACCCGGGCGGCGCGCCGGACGGCCGTTGACCGTGTAGTCGAGCACGACCGGCCCGAGCATGGCGGCGCCGGCGTCGGTGCAACTCATGTCGACCCACTGCCCCTCACCCGTGCGGTTCCGGTGCACCAGCGCAGCGAGGATCGCGAACGCCATGAAGTTGGCGCCGTGGTGGTCCATGTAGGAGTAGCCCCAGCCCGCCGGCGGCAGGTCGGGCAGCCCCGACGTGAAGGTCAGGCCGCTGCACGCCTGCACGATCGGACCCCACGTCTTGAACGCCGAGTACGGGCCCCGGTGGCCGAAGCCGCAGTTCGACACGTAGATGACGTCGGGGCGGATCTCGCGCAGCCGCTCGTAGGGGAAGCCGAGCCGGGCCAGCACCCCGGCCGCGAAGTTCTCGGCGACGACGTCGGACCGGGCCACGATCTCGGCGAGCAGCTCCCGGCCCCGCTCGGTGCGCAAATTGAGCGTGATGGCCAGCTTCTCGACGTTGTGGTTCTGGAACCCGCCTCCGAACTCACCACCGCGGCGCTCGTCGACGAACGGCTCCATCCCCCGCAGGATGTCCCAGCGGCCCTCGGTGACCGGGTCCTCGATCCGGATCACCTGGGCGCCGAACGCGGCGAGCGTGCGGGTGGCACCCGCCCCGGCCAGCTGGCCGGTGAAGTCGCAGATCCGCAGGTTGCTCAGCACGCCCATCGGGGCCGACGATAACCCAGGTGTCCCCGACCGGCACGCCTGGGTTAGGTTCCGGGCATGACCACTCCCCACCTCGACCCCCATCTCGTCGCCCAGCTCTCGCTCGCCGGGCGGACCGCCGTCGTCACCGGTGCCGCCAGCGGCATCGGGGCCCAGGCCGCCGTCACCTTCGCCCAGGCCGGTGCCGACGTCGTGATCGCCGACACCAACGTCGACGGCCTCGAGGCCACCGCCGAGCGGGTCCGGGCCCTCGGGCGCCGGGCCACGGTCGTCCCGACGAACGTCGGGGTCAAGGCCGAGATCGACGCGCTGGCCGCCGCCGCCCTCGCCGAGCACGGTCGCATCGACGTGTGGGCCAACGTGGCCGGGGTCATCCGCTACTCCACGATGATGGACCAGGGCGAGGCCGACTACCGCCTGATCATGTCGGTCAACCTCGACGGCACCTACTGGGGGTGCGTCGCGGCGATGAACGCCATGAAGGAGACCGGTGGCGCGATCATCAACGTGTCGTCGGCCGGGGCCGACATGCCCGCCCCGATGATCTCGGTCTACGCCGCCACCAAGGCCGCCGTGCAGATGATCACCCGCGAGGTCGCCACCGAGGGCGGGCCGTTCGGCATCCGCTGCAACGCCATCGCCCCGGGTTTCACCGACACCCCGATGGTGGCCCAGCACTTCTCCAACCCCGACGGCTCCATCGACCCCGTGCGCCGCGAGGCGATCTTCGAGCAGCGCCGCGGCCAGGCGCCCCTCGCCATGACCGGCGAGCCCGAGGACCAGACCTGGTCGATGCTGTTCCTCGCCTCCGACGCGGCGCGCTTCGTGACCGGCCAGGTCCTGCGCGCCAACGCCGGCGTCGTCATGCCCTAGCGACCCCGACCCCGACCCCGCCCACCCCGTTGTTTGGGTGATTGTGGGGCCTCTGGCCCCCACAATCACCCAAACAACGAAAGGGAGGTCGGGTGGGGACGACGGGAGGTGGACTGCCAGACTGCGGGCCGTGACCACACCCGAAGGCCGATCCGACGCAATCGTCGTCGAGGGACTCGTCAAGCGCTTCGGTGACGTCGTGGCCGTCGACGGCGTGAGCCTGCGGGGCGAACGGGGCAAGGTCCTCGGCCTGCTCGGCCCGAACGGCGCCGGCAAGACCACCACCGTGCGGGTGCTCACCACCGTGCTGTCGGCCGACGCGGGCCGGGTCGAGGTGCTCGGCCACGACGTGCGCCGCGACCCCCAGACCGTCCGGACGATCATCGGCCTGGCCGGCCAGTTCGCCGCCGTTGACCCCAACCTCACCGGGCGTGAGAACCTGCGCCTCATCGGCCGCCTCACCCACCTGCCAAAGGCGACGGTCGGACCCCGGGCCGACGAACTGCTCGAGCGCTTCGGTCTGGTCGACGCCGCCAACCGCCCGGTGCGCACCTACAGCGGCGGCATGCGCCGACGCCTCGACCTCGCCGCCGCCCTCGTGCACCGTCCGCCGGTGCTGTTCCTCGACGAGCCGACCACCGGCCTCGACCCGGCCAGCCGCCTCGGCCTGTGGGAGCTCATCGAGGAGCTGCTCGCCGAGGGCACCACCGTGCTGCTCACCACGCAGTACCTCGAGGAGGCCGACCGCCTCGCCGACCACATCGTCGTGATCGACAAGGGCCGGGTCATCGCCGAGGGTGCCCCCACCGACCTCAAGGCCACCCTCGGCAACACCGTCGCCGAGTTCGGGTTCGCCGACACCGCGACCGCGGCCGCCGCCGCCACCGCCGCCGCGCCGTTCGCGGTGCGACCGCCGACCGTGGCCGGCACCGCCGTGCACGTCGAGCTCGCCGACGGCGCCCACGCGCTCCTCGAGGTCCTGCGGGCCCTCGATCTCGGCGGCACCGCCCCCGAGGCGCTGGCAGTGCGCGAGCCCAGCCTCGACGACGTGTTCCTGTCGCTCACCGGGCACCACGCGGTCGACGACGCCGACACCGGGGAGGGTGCGCGATGAGTCGGAGCCACGTCGTCGGCGACACCTACGCCGTCACCACCCGCAACCTGATCGCCTACCGCCGGGTACCCGAGCTGCTGGTGTTCTCCACCATCCAGCCGGTGCTGTTCGTCCTGCTGTTCCGCTACGTGTTCGGTGGCGCCATCAACGTGCCCGGGGTCGACTACGTCGACTACCTGATGCCGGGCATCTTCGCCCAGACCGTGGTGTTCGGTGCGATCGGCACCGCCGTCGGGCTGGCCAACGACCTCCAGTCGGGGCTGATCGAGCGGTTCCGGTCCCTCCCCATGGCCCGTTCGGCCGTGCTCACCGGGCGGACCCTCGCCGACCTCGTGCGCAACGTGTTCGTGCTGGCGCTCATGTGCGTGGTCGGCGTGCTGGTCGGCTGGAACGCCGGCAACACCGTCGGCGGCTTCATCGCCGCGATGGCCCTGCTCCTGCTGTTCGGCTACGCCTGCACCTGGATCTTCGCCAGCGTCGGGCTCGCCGTACGCGACGCCGAGACGGCACAGGCGGCGGCGTTCCCGGTGATGGCACCGATCGTGTTCGCGTCGTCGGCGTTCGTGCCGGTGTCGTCGATGCCCGGTTGGCTCCAGGGCTTCGCCAAGTACCAGCCGCTGTCGGTCGTGTGCACGGCCAGCCGCGACCTGCTGCTCGGCACCAACACCGGCGGGCACTGGGTGCTCGGTGCCCTGGCCTGGTGCATCGGGATCATCGTGATCTCCGCGCCCCTCGCCGTGCTGCGCTACCGTCGGAGCGCGTGAGCACCACCGAGACCAACCGCGAGATCGTCCGCCGCTTCTGGGCCACGCTCTACGAGCGCGACTTCGAGGGTTGCGGCGCCTTCTTCGCCGCCGACGGCGTCTACACCGACGTGCCCGCCGGTCCGGTCGGCGCCACCGGTCCCACCGAGATCGCGGCACGGTTGCGGCTGGGGCTGGAGCCGATCACCGGCTACGAGCACCACCTCCGGCACATCGCCGCCGACGGCGACGTCGTGATGACCGAGCACGTCGAGGAGTGGACCTGGCCCACCGGCGAGCACGTGGCGCTGCCGTTCGTGTCGGTGATGGAGCTTCGCGACGGCAAGATCGTCCGCTGGTGGGACTACTGGAACTACCCCACGCTCATGGCAGTCGCCCCCCAGTGGTGGCTCGAGCACATCGCCCAGGGCTACCGCTGAGTCAGTCGGCTCGGCGCGGCAGCGGGCCGCGGGCCCACATGAGCGCCACCGACCGGTGCACGATGCGCCAGTCGTCACCCGCCCGGGCCACGTCGTCGCAGTAGCGCACCCCCATCACGAGGTCGTCGTGGCCGTTCCCCGGCGCCTCCATGTGGTGGGCCACGGCGTAGGTCTCCACGTGCCCGGCGTCGGCACCCGGCTCGAGCACGACGTACTGGTTGCCCATGAAGTGCATCGTCGCCTCGTAGGCCGCCACGCCGGGCGTCAGCCCCGCCCAGTACTCGTCGATGGCCGCCTCGCTGAGCGTGCCCTTGACCGTGCAGTCGTCGCGGAAGACCGCCCGGGCGGCGGGGAAGTCGCGCAGGTCGAGCCCACGGGCGTACCGGCGCGGGAGCGCCGCGATCAGCTCGCGGTCGCGGAGCCACGCCACCGTGCGGGCCAGATCGGCCGGATCGGAGAGGTCGGCCGGCGGCACCGGCGGGAACTGGGCGTCGTGGGCGGTGGTCATGGCGCGCACCCTAACCTGCGGGCCGACGACGTCGACCCGGCCCCGCGCCGCCCGTCCCGGAGGGATCCGTGCCCGACGCACTCCACCTCGGCAGCGACGACCTGCTCACCACCACGCGGGCCGTGCGCAAGCGGCTCGATCTGACGCGCCCGGTCCCGAGGGCGGTGGTCGAGGAGTGCCTCGAGCTCGCGCTCCAGGCCCCCAACGGCTCCAACCGGCAGATGTGGCACTGGATCGTGGTCGACGACCCCGCCACCCGGGCGGCGATGGCCGACCTCTACCGCGAGGCGCTCACCGTCTACCGCCACGGTCTCGACCTTCCCCCGGTCGACTGGGCGGCGCCCGAGGGCGCGCGGATGGGCTCGTCGGTCGAGCACCTGACCACCCACCTCCAGGACGTGCCGGTGATGGTGGTCCCGGCCGTGTGGGGTCGGGCGGGTGCGTCGGTGGTCGACCAGTCGCTCGTGTGGGCGTCGATCGCTCCTGCGACCTGGTCGTTCCAACTGGCCCTGCGCTCCCGCGGCCTGGGCAGCACCTGGACCACCGTCCACCTGGCGCTCGAGGAGCGGATGGCCGAGTTGCTCGGCATCCCGTACCCCGAGGTCACGCAGGCGGGACTGCTCCCCGTGGCCTACACCCTCGGCACCGACTTCCGCCCCGGCCCGCGCGGCCCGGTGTCGGAGGTGGTGCACTGGGACCGGTGGTGAGCCGCCCCGGGCGCTCCTGGGCAGCGGGTCAGTCGAACCAGTCCCACTGGTAGGGGACGACGGTCTCGAGCGGGCCGGCGTAGACCGGGCGCACCAGCCCGTCGGCCCAGCGTTCGCGCACCAGCGGAGCGAGCGCGTCGGCGACGGTCAACGGTGCGTCGTCGAGGTAGCAGACGGTGATGCGGCGGTGCCCGGCCGTCCAGGAGGGGCCGCGCAGCTTGGGGCTCGACGCGAACTGCCACACGCCGACGACCCCCGGCACCGCGCAGGCCCGGTCGGCCCACGACTCGTGCAGCGATCGGATCCAGGCGTCGAGCGCCTCGGGGTCGGCGCCGTCGGCGGGCTCCTCGACGATCACGTAGACCCCGCGGTTGGGCCGGTAGGGCACGGCGTCGGGCCCCACGAGCACCCGGGGCGCGGCGTGGGCGTCGAGCCACTGGTGCGGACCGGTGAGCACGGCGTTGCGGTGCAGGTGGAACCGCCCCAACGCGCGCAGCTGCTGCCCCACGTCGGCGAACTCGCGCAACGTGACGTCGATCGGGTCGGCCATGAGGTACAGGGTCATGTAGTGCGCCGCCGCCACCGGCTCCTCGGCGACCAGGCGTGCGGCGGCACACGCCGGCGTGGAGACCCACCGCTGCCCGAACACGATGCCGTCGATGGGGTACTGCTCGGGCATGTGGTCGAGTTGGTGCCACTCGTTGTAGGCCCGGTGCTCCGACGGGTCGGTGATCTCGGTGAACGAGAAGAACCCCACCTTGACCTTGTTCACGTCACCGCTCCCCCGTCGTGCACGCCGCCGATGATACGGACCCGCCCGGCCGCGCCCGGGAGGATCCGGGTCCACCGGCTCGTCGGGCGCCCCGATACAGTGCGCCCATGGCCGGGCACCCCTTCGCCGACGTCGTGGTCGCGGGCGCCTTCAACGCCCGCCAGGCCCGGGTGCTCGAGGGCGAGACCTCGCTCTCGATCTCGATCGAGGCCACGCTCGGCGCGATCGCCGACGCCGGACTGGCGGTCACCGACGTCAACGGCATCATCGGCAACCACACCTCCGACATCGCGTTCGAGCTCGGGCTCGGTCCGGTGTTCCAGTCGGGCTCGGGCCTCGGCATCCCGGCGGTGCTCGAGGCCGCCGCCCACGTGGCCCTCGGGCTCAGCGACGTGGTGGTCGTCGTCGGCGGGTCGGCCGGCGTCTACACCGACCGGGCCAGCACCGCGCCGTGGACCCGTCCCAACAACGAGTTCGTCGCCCCCTACGGGATGTTCACCGCCGCCGAGTTCGCACTGATCGCCCGGCACCACATGCACCGCTTCGGCACGACGCCCGAGCAGCTCGCCACCGTGGCGGCCACCATCCGCAACAACGGCCACGCCAACCCGCAGGCCGTCTACCACGGGCGCGGGCCGTTCGGGCCGGCCGACATCCTCGAGTCGCGGATGGTCGCCGACCCGTTCCACCTGCTCGACTGCTCGATGACCGCCGAAGGCGGCACCGCCCTGGTGCTCACCCACGCCGACCGCGCCGCCGACCTTCCCCACCCGCCGGTGTGGATCCTGGGCGCGGGTTCCGACCGGCTCGGACCGTCGTACCGCCACGCTCCGTCCTGGGACCTGCGTGGCCGGGTCGGTGAGGTCAACGGCGTGGTCGGCCGCCGGGCCGCGCAGCGGTCGTTCGCCGCCGCCGGCCTCGGCCCCGACGACGTCGACGTCTGCGAGTTCTACGACCCGTTCTCGTTCGAGATCATCCGCCAGTTCGAGGCGTTCGGCTTCTGCGGCGAGGGCGAGGGTGGCCCGTTCGTCATGGACGGCACCATCGGCCCGGGCGGACGCTTCCCCATCACCACCGACGGCGGCACCATGTCGTTCAGCCACGGGGGCGCCAGCGTGCAGCTCCTGCAGCGGGTGGTGCGGGGCGTGCAGCAGGTGCGCGGCGAGTGCGTCTCGATGCAGGTGCCCGACGCCGCGGTGGCGATGTGCACGGGCGGTGGCGCCGGCGCACTCTTCACCGACGTGCTGTTGTTGGGTGCG
>JAFMJM010000238.1 GCA_017853455.1 Acidimicrobiia bacterium
CCCTCTCCGACGACGAACGGCGGGCCGCGGCCCGGATGATGGAGGTCTTCGCCGGCTTCCTCGCCCACACCGACCACCACCTGGGTCGGCTGTTCGACTTCCTGCGCGAGACCGGCGAGCTCGACCGCACCCTGGTGATGGTCTGCTCCGACAACGGCGCCAGCGCCGAGGGCGGACCCCACGGCACCTTCAACGAGAACTTCATCTTCAGCGGTCTCCCCCACGACGCCGCCCGGACGATGGAGCTGATCGACGAGCTCGGTGGTCCGCTGTCGTACGGCCACTACCCGTGGGGTTGGGCCATGGCCGGCAACACGCCGTTCAAGCGCTGGAAGCGCGAGACCCACGAGGGCGGCATCGGCGATCCGCTGATCGTGCGGGCGCCCGAGACCGGCGACCGCGGTGCCGTGCGCCACCAGTACACGCACGCGATCGACGTCGGCGCGACGATCCTGACGTACACCGGCCTGGCGATGCCCGACGAGCTCGGGGGCGTCCGCCAGGACCCCGTCGCCGGCCGCGACTTCGTGGCGTCACTCTCGGACGCCGACGCACCGGAGCACCGGCACACGCAGTACTACGAGCAGTTCGCCTGCCGGGCCATCTACCACGACGGTTGGAAGGCGGTGGCGTTCCACCCGTTCATGCCCTACCAACCCTCCGACGACCCGTCGGCCCACCCCAACACCGACCGGTGGGAGCTCTACCACGTCGCCGGGGACGTGGCCGAGAACCACGACCTGGCCGACGAACGACCCGACAAGTTGCGTGAGCTCCAGGACCGCTGGTTCGAGGAGGCCGGTCGCTACGGGGTCCTGCCACTCCAGGCCGGGCGCGGGATGGCCGTCGGACGCCCGCCGGTGCTCGGCGAGCGCGACCGGGTCCACCTCCGGCCCAACGTCACCGCCGTGCCCGAGCCGCTGGCGCCCAACACCAAGTTGCGCAGCCACCAGGTCGTGGTCACGGCCGACGTCGCACCCCGGGCCGACGGCGTGCTGGTCGCCCAGGGCGGGCGGTTCGGCGGCTTCTCGCTGCACGTCGTCGACGGTTGCCTCGAGTTCGCCTACAACTTCGCCGGCGTCGAGACGGTGTCGGTGCGCAGTGCACCGCTCGAACCCGGTCGTCGGGTCGTGGGCGTCACCGTCGAGCGGAGCCCCGACGACGGCCCGACCGCCATGCGGGCGTCGCTCGTCGTCGACGGCGACGTGGGCGAGCCGGTGCTGCTCCCCCGCACGACGCCCATCCGGTTCACCCTGCACGGCGAAGGGCTCACCTGCGGCTACACCGACGGCACACCCGTCACCGAGGCCTACGCCGCGCCGTTCACCTACCCCCTGCCCATCCACGACGCGTTCGTCGACACGTCGGGTGACGAGGTGGTCGACGTCTACGCCGAGGTGCGGCGGGCCTGGATGGTGCAGTAGGCGTCGCCCGGGATACTGACCGCGTCAGCGCAGGCCGTACTCGTCCTTCCACCACTCGGCCCGGGCCAGCTCCTCGGGGGTGGCCACCCGGGAGGGGTCCTGCCCGAGGTCGTCGACCGTCGGACCGATGCGGTCCGCGATCGGACGCAGCAGGTCGAGGTCGAACCCGTAGCACCGCGCTGCGGTCTCACCCAGGATGAGTCGGGCGTCGGCGATGGGCACGTCGGAGAAGTCGGCCCGCAACTTCGCGACGGTGTTCGGCCAGGTGCCCTCCGGGTGCGGGTAGTCGGTCCCCCACATCACGGCGTCGCAGCCGATCTGGTACCGACGGCGGATCTCCTCCTTCGACATGGTGGAGGCGCCGATGAAGATGTTGGTGCCGAAGTACTCGGAGGGGAGCTTCGAGATGATCCCCTCCATCATCGCGGCCATCTTCTTCGTGGTGTGACCGCCGCCGAAGTACTGGTCCCACTTCCACTTCATGTCGGCGACCCAGTACGCCGCCGACTCCGTCACCGCGAACTTGAGGTCCGGGTGCCGCTCGAACGCACCCGAGAACAGGAGATGGGCGATCGGCCGGTAGGTCCAGAACACCACCTCGGCGAGGTAGATGCCGAGGTGCTCGTTGTACTCCTCCTGGGGCGCCTCGCCCGAGTGGGTGTGCACCACCATGCCGGTCTCGGCGCAGGCGGCCCAGACCTTGTCGTAGATGCGGTCGTTGTAGGGCGGGTTGTTCCGCCACATCGTGGGGATCATGATCCCGCGGATCCCGGGGTGGGACGCGACCCACTCGATCTCCTCGACGGCCCGGTCGACGCCCTGCGAGATCGGCACCAGGGCGACCCCACCGCGCCGCTCCGGCGACGTGGCGCACAGGTCGACGAGGAAGCGGTTGTGGGCGTGCGCGCCGGCGAAGGCCAACTCGGGGTCGGTGATCTCCCCCGCCGACAACCCGGCACCGAACGGCGGCGACTCGTGTCCGGTGACGGCGTCGGAGTCGGCGAAGATCACCTCGGCCGACACGCCGTCGGCGTCGAGCTCCTTGTCGCGCTGCTCGGCGTCCCAGGCGCCGCGGAGCCCCTCCTCGTTGGTGGTCTCCCAGTCCATGATGTACTCGAAGTTCATCTTCAGGAGCTCTTCGCGGCGGGCGTCCCGCTCGGCGAGGAACTCCTCGAAGGCTCCGTGGAACTTCGGGTCGAGGTACGGCCGGTACTCCTCGCAGGCCAGGCCTGCGTGGCAGTCCGACGAGATCACGACGTAGCGGTCGCTCACGGCTGGTCCCTCCTCCGGCCGGTCGGGCGTCCGGCCCGGTCAGTCTCGCACGCGCGGAGCCACCACGCTGTCCTAGCCTGGGCGCCACCGCAACCGATCCGGGAGGTCCCCCGATGGGATTCATGGACAAGGTCAAGGACACGGCCAAGCAGGTCGGCGACGCCGCCAAGGACGCCGCCAAGACCGGCCAGGACAAGCTCGACGAGATGCAGGTCAAGAAGCGGATCTCCGGGCTGGAGGAGGAGTTGGGCCGGGTCGTGTTCGCCCAGCGGACCGGCGGATCGCTCCCGGGTCCGGACTCATCGTTCGACGCCGCCATCGACCGGCTCGTCGCCGCCATCCAGGAGCAGGAGGCCGCACTGGCGGCCGGGCCCGACGCCTGAATCCACGGCGGGCCGTCACCCCGGATCCGGGGTGCGCCTACCCTCACGGTCATGCAGATCGCCATGACCCTGCCCACCATGGTCCCCCACGACCGTGCCGACACCCTCGCGTGGTGTCGGGCCGTCGACACCGGCCCGTGGTCGAGCCTGGCGGTCCCGGAGCGGATCACCTTCCCGAGTCATTCGCTCGTGGTCGAGCTGGCCGCGGCCGCGGCCCTCACCGAGCGGGTCCGGTTGTGGACCACGATCATCGTGTTGCCCGCCCACGACGCGGTCGAGGTCGCCAAGCAGATGGCGTCGGTCGACCGCCTCAGTGACGGCCGACTGACCATCGGCGTCGGTGTGGGCGGACGCGAGCACGACTACCGCGCGATCGGCGGCGACTTCTCCGACCGCTGGGCCCGCATGGACGAGCAGGTCGCCACCATGCGCCGGATCTGGGCCGGCGAGCCGCCGTTCCCCGGTGCCGACCCCGTCGGTCCGCCTCCGGTCCAGCCCGGCGGGCCGCCGTTCATCGCCGGTGCGCTCGGCCCGAAGGCCATCGCCCGCGCCGCGCGCTGGGCCGACGGCGTCGACGGTGCCTGGACCCTCGACGGCGACGAGGCCACCGTACGGGCGGCCTTCGACGTCATCCGCGCCGCCTGGACCGACGCCGGGCGCACCGACGCCCCGCACCTCTCGACCAGCATCTGGTACGGGCTCGGTCCCGACGCCGAGGACCGGCTCCGGCGCTACGCCTACGACTACCTGAAGGTCTTCGGCGAGGAGGCCGGTCGGTTCGGCGCCGACTCGGTGGCGTGCTTCACCCCCGACGCCCTCCGACGCGCGGTCGACGGCATCGCGGCCGCCGGGGCCGACGAGCTGTTCCTCGTGCCCACCACCGCCGACCCCGCCGAGCTCGACCGCACCCGCGACGCCCTCGGCATCTGACCGCCCCGACCCGACCTCGTTGTTTGGACGTTTTCGGGGCCCCTGGCCCCCGAAAACGTCCAAACAACGAAGCTGGAGTGACCGACCGAGTC
>JAFMJM010000239.1 GCA_017853455.1 Acidimicrobiia bacterium
CTCGGCGACCAGCGAGTTCCCGTACTTCATCGGCTGCTACCACGGCGTCGTCCCCGCCAACGCCGTGTCGTCGTTCAAGTCGGCGTCGTCGGGTCAGGCGGGTCCCCCTCCCGGCCAGGCTCCGGCGGGAGGCGGGTCGCCGCCGGGGCAGGCGCCTCCGCCCGGTCAGGGTCCGCCGCCGGGTCAGGGTCCGCCTCCCGGTCAGGGTCCGCCCGTGACCGGGCCGACGTCGTGAACTCCCCGCACGGCGGCGGCCGGCTGGTCGCGATCTTCGTCACCCCCGAGGCGGGTGCACCGATGGAGCCGCGCGCCGAGGTGGTCGCCACCGCCGGGGCCGGCCTGGTCGGCGACCGCTACGACTCGGCGTCCGGCACGTTCTCCGGGCAGCGCCGCCCGGACCACGAGCGGGGGGTCACCCTGATCGCGGCCGAGGCGATCGCCGCGGTGGTGGCTGCCGGGGTGCCGCTCGAGGCGGCCGAGACCCGCCGCAACCTGGTGGTCGAGGGGATCGACCCGGCCGACCTGAACGCGCTGGTGGGCGCCGAGCTCCGGGTCGGCGAGGTCGTCCTGCGCGGCACCGACCTGGCCCATCCGTGCGCCTACCTCGAGGGCCTCACCCGCCCCGGCGTGCGCGGGGCCCTCGAGGGCCGGGCCGGACTGCGCTGCGAGATCGTCACCGGCGGCACGCTCCGGATCGGCGACCCGGTCACCCCCTGACCCGGTCACCCCCGACCCGGTCGTCGCGCCCGACTTCGTTGTTTGGACGTTTCGGGGGCCCCTGGCCCCCAGAAACGTCCAAACAACGAAGCTGGAGTGGTCGACCGACCAGTCGACCGAGTCAGCCGCCGGCGCCCGGCTCGGCACCCACGCCGAAGCGGTCGGCGTAGTAGGCGAGGGCGGCACGCTGCTCGGTCGGGTCGAGGCCGAACGGGGCCAGCTCGTAGACCACGGTGCCGTGCCGGCCACGGGGGTGCTCGACCATGAAGCGATCCATCGCGGCCTGGGCCTCGGAGGTCATGGGCTGTCCGGCCAGGTCGTAGATGCGCTCGACCATGGCGATGTCGTCGGCCATGAAGTCGTCGAAGCGCACGTCGATCGAGCGGTCGGCGGGCAGGGCGTCACGGTCGCGCACGCAGGCCCGCAGCATGTCGTCGATCCGGACCCTCCAGTGCGCCCCGATCTTCTCCGGGTCGGGGTGGTCGGTGCCCATCCGGTTGCCGTACACGACCATGGTGAGCATCGAGGTCAGCACGGCCACCGGATCGCGATGGGTGACCACGAACGTGGCGTCGGGGAACACCTCGGCCAGCACCGGGAACTGCTCGAGGTGCTGGGGTGACTTGATGACCCACCGGTCGCCGCCGCGCAGGAAGGTCATGCACTGCAGGATCTTGCGCATGTACCGGTACGACGACGTCTGGTCGTGGGCCTTGTAGTACTCGGCGTACGACGGCACGTAGCACGACGACTCGAACAGCATCGTCGAGAAGTCGACGGCGAGGAGCTGGATCTCCTCGTGCACGTGGTCGACGGTCATCTCGTGCATCCGGTCGAAGTACGGCATGGCCGCGTGCAGCAGGTCGAGGCCCATCTGGGTGCGCGCGAGGCGCGGGTCGGGCTCGCCCGGCCCGGGGGTCTCGGCCGCGGGCAGCACCGGCTCGAGGCTCTCCCAGTAGGGGAGCGAGCGCAGGGCCGGGTCGGCCGACATCAGGTTGTGGAGGTGCGTGGTGCCGGTGCGGGGCAGACCGCAGATCACGATCGGTGCCGCGATCTCGATCGAGAGGATCTCGGGGTGGCGGGCGACGAGGTCCTCGATCAGGAGGCGGTTCGCCAGCAGCTTGACGAGCATCTGCTGCTGCCCGAAGCGGCCGAAGTCCGACAGCCCGGCCTCCTCGCGGAGGGCGGTGCAGAGCACGTCGAGTCGCTCCACGAAGTCGGTGGGCCCGAAGTCGTCGAGGCCGGTCTGGGCCCGGGCCTGGTCCATCAGCGCGGCCGGGGTGAGGTCGGCGGCGGCGCCGAGGGGCCCGACGGCGTCCATGATGGCCCGCACCTCGGGGCTGAACTCGGGGGCGCCCAGGTCGGTGATCCGTACGGGGGCGGGGCGGGGGGCCTGCGACAATGTCACGGCCGCACCGTATCCCGCGGCGTCGGGCGTTGTCATCGGGGAGTGGTCGTGGCGCACGGAGGAGAGCGACGGGCGGTGCTGGCGGCGCTGGCCGCCAACCTGGGCATCGCCCTGGCGAAGTTCCTCGGCTTCCTGGTCACGGGCGCGGCGTCGCTGCTGGCCGAGGCGATCCATTCGTTCGCCGACACCGGCAACCAGGGCCTGCTCCTCCTGGGCGACGCCCGGTCGAAGCGGGCCCCCCGCGAGAGTCATCCGTTCGGCTTCGGTCGTGAGCGCTACTTCTGGGCGTTCGTGGTGTCGCTCGTGCTGTTCACGGGTGGTGGGGTGTTCGCGATCTACGAGGGGGTGCACAAGCTCCAGCACCCCGAGGAGCCGACCGCACTGTGGCTGGCCATCGTCATCCTGGTCGTGGCCGTGGTGCTCGAGGCGTTCTCCCTGCGCACGGCCGTGCGCGAGTCGCTCCCCTCCAAGGGCGACCTGGGCTGGTTCGCGTTCATCCGGCACTCCAAGAGCGCCGAGCTGCCGGTGGTGCTGCTCGAGGACGTCGGCGCGCTGGTGGGTCTGCTGTGCGCGCTGGTCGGGGTGGTGCTCTCGGCCGTCACCGGTGAGCCGCGCTACGACGCCATCGGCAGCCTCGCCATCGGGGTCCTGCTCGTCGTGATCGCCGCCGTGCTCGCGTTCGAGATGCGCAGCCTGCTGATCGGCGAGGCCGCCGCACCCGCCGTGCGCAACCGGATCTTCGAGGTCGTCGACGCCGATCCGCGGGTGGTGCGGGTGACCGACCTGCGCACGCAGCACCTCGGCCCGTCGGAGATCCTGGTCGGGATCGAGCTGGTGCTCGACCGAACCCTCACCGGGGTGGAGCTGACCGAGGCACTCGCGGAGGTCGAGGACCGGGTGCGGGCGGCCGTTCCCGACGCCACGCAGATCTACATCGAGCCCCACACCGACGATCTGACCTGACGCCCCCGAACGGCTCAGACGGTGTGCAGGAGACTGCGGACCTGGGCCACGTCGTGGCGCAGCGTTCGGGTGTGGTGCCCGGCGGGGAGCGGGAGATCGAGCTCCTCGAGCCGGAGCCGTCCGGCGACCACCACGGTGGCGGTCACGTCGTAGGTGCCGGTGCGCCGCCACAGGTGGGTCACCGGTGAGGCGCTCGGGAACGCCAGCCCCAGTCCGCTCGCGCTGCCGCCGTCGCCGAACGTCCAGCGCACGGTCTCGACGTGCAGGTCGAGGGTGAACCCGGGTCCGTCGCCGGGGAGCATGGTCACCGCCGGCTCGGGGGTGGCCCAGAACCAGCCCGGGATCCCGGTGATGCCGACGGTCGGATTGACCCCGAGCGTCACGCTCGGCCATTCGGCCCGCGCCACCACCTCGCGCGCGACCCGGACCGCTTCGACGGTGGTCGTGGGTCGGGCCAGCCACACCGTGGCGACGTAGTGGTCGTCGCAGAAGACGTGGAACGGCTGGTGCGCCGGTGACGGCGCCGGTGGGAGCGGTGCGCCGGCGGGCCGACCCTGCGGGTCGAGCGCGACCGGTTCGGTGGCGGGCCGCCACTGCTGGAGGCAGGTGACCGGACCGGGGGCCGACGAGGCCGCCGGGGTGACGGCGGCGTGGCCACGGTGGGCGACGCTCACCACGACGGCGAGCGCGAGGGTCGCCGAGACGAACAGACGGGAGGAGAGGGACACGGCCGACCCCGACCGGGAGTGGCCGGGGTCGTGACCGGTCGGCGGCCGGCTCTCGGCCGACGCGCGACCGGGTCAGGCGCCGGCGGTCTCGGCCGCCGCCTCGGCGGCCAGGTCGGTGCGGTACCGGGCCACGGCGGCGGTGGTGGTGGCGGCGTCCCAGCCGAGCTCGGGGGCGATGAGCGTCGCCACGGCCTCGGCGGCCGCCGCCGTGGCCCGGCGGTCGAGCATGCGGGCGCGGGTCCGTCGGTCGAGCACGTCGTCGAGGG
>JAFMJM010000240.1 GCA_017853455.1 Acidimicrobiia bacterium
CGCCGAGCGCACGAAGCGGACGAACGCGGCCGCCAGGCGCGGGGAACCGGAGCGGGCGAGGGGGGCGATGGGGTACACGGCGGTCACATTCTGGTCGGCCGGGATCGTCACGGTGGTGACCGATCGGCCGGCGGCGACGCCGTCGCTGACGTAGACGACGGCGGCGTCGGCATCGCCGGTGACGACGGCACCGAGGGTCGTCGTGGCGTCGGTGCCGCGCGTGACGTGGCTCTCGGGGATCACCACCCCGGCCCGTCCGAGCACCGACGCTGCGTAGACGCCGCACGGCACCGTCGACCCGCACAGGGCGACCGTCCCGACCGTCGGCAACGACGCGGGTCCGGTCACCTTCTTCGGATTTCCGGGCTTGACGACGATCGTCATGGCGTTGCGGGCGAAGATCTTCGGGGTGGCGGTCACCGCCCCCGCCGCCACGAGTCGGTCCATGGCGGCCAGATCGGCCGACGCGTAGACGTCGGCCGGCGCCCCGGCCACGATCTGGGTCGCGAGGGTCGTCGAGGATCCGTAGTCGAACCTCACCGATGCCCGCGGGTGTCGTCGCTCGAAGGCGGCCCCGATGCGGTCGAAGGCCCGGCTCAACGAGGACGCCGCCGAGACGGTGATCGTGCCCGACGGCCCGTGGGCCCCACGCGTCGCGGCGGCGCCGGCAGGGGTGCCGAGGGCCACCGCGAGCGACACCGTGGCCACGGTCGCCGCGACCAGCGCAGCCAGGCGCACCGTTCGCAGCCGGGACTGCAACTGGTCGGTGACCGTCGGTGGGGACATGGTGGGATCGGCCTCCGGCTGTGAACCACCGAGAATAGTCACACAGTGACTACCGGACGGGGTCCGACGGCGTGGAAGACTTCCGCCATGGCCGACGACCTCTCGCTGACCGAATGGACCGTGCTCGGGGTCCTCGCCGAGGCGCCCCGCCACGGGTTCGCGGTGGCCCGCGAGCTCGCCGACGACGCGCCGCTGGGTCAGGTCTGGACGGTGCCGCGACCGCTCGTGTACCGGGCGATCGGGCGCCTCGCGGACGAGGGTCTGGTCGAGGCGGTGCGCGCCGAGGAGGGCGATCGGGGGCCCACCCGGACGGTGCACCGGGTGACCCGCACCGGTCGGCGCCGGTACCGATGCTGGCTCGACGCGCCGGTCGGCCACCCGCGCGACGTGCGGACCGAGCTCCTCGCGAAACTGGTCCTGCGGAAGCGGGCGGGCGTGCCGTCGGGCCCGTTGGTCCGGGCGCAACGGGAGCACTTCGCACCCGTGGCGGCCGGCCTGGCCCGGGCAGCGCGGCGGGCGGAGGGTCCGGACCGCATCGTCGCCCGGTGGCGCCTCGAGTCGATCCGTGCGGTGGAACGCACGCTCACCGCCATCGCGGCCGACGACCAGCGGGGGTAGGGTCCGCCCATGGGCCTGGGTGAGGACTCCCGACCGCCGGCGACCGGACGGATCCGGGTGGCGACCTGGAACCTGTGGTGGCACTTCGGGCCCTGGGAGGAACGCCAGCCGGCGATCCTGGCGGCCATGCGGGCCGTCGACGCCGACGTGTGGTGCCTCCAGGAGGTGTTCACCGCTGCGGACGGCACGGATCAGGCGGCCGACCTGGCCGCTGCGTTGGGCGGCTACCACGTCGCCCACGGCTCCCGGTTCGACCTCGCCGCGTTCCCGGAGGCGATCGGCAACGCGGTCCTGAGCCGGTGGCCGATCTCCGGCCACGAGGTCTGCGATCTCCCGGCGCCCGACGGGCTCGACGAGCTGCGCTGCGCCGTGCGGGCCGACGTCGACAGCCCGAACGGGCCGCTCAGCGTCTTCTCCGTGCACCTCAACTGGCACCTCGACCAGAGCGACGTCCGTCAGGACCAGGTCCGGACCCTCTGCGAGTTCGTCTCCGGGGGCCGGGAGGGTCGGTCGTACCCGGCGGTGGTCGGTGGTGACTTCAACGCCGATCCGGAGTCCGACGAGATCCGGATGATGACCGGACAGGCCGCCGTCCCCGTCCGGGGCCAGGTGTTCGTCGACGCCTGGCGGGCCCGGGGGGCCGGTCCCGGCCTCACGTGGGACAACCGCAACCCACACGCGGCGGCCGAGCACGAGCCGGCCCGGCGCATCGACTACCTCTTCGTGGGCCTGCCCGGCGGGGCCGGAGTGGGTGAGGTCCTGGCCGTGGACCGGTTCGGTGACCGGCCGGTCGACGGGGTGTGGCCGTCGGACCACGCCGGCGTGGTCGCCACGCTCCGGGCCTGACCGGGCCCGGAGATCTGCGCCCGGAAACCCTGTCCCCGAGCCGAGTGGTGGAAATCGGCGCGGATCGGGGAGAATGGTCAGCCATGGCAGTCGAGTCCCGTGATTCCGTCTCCCTGAAGCCGGCAGAGCTCGACGAGCTGGGTCAGCTCGTCCACGCCGTCGGACTTCCGCTCGCCGACGAGCAGCTCGATCTCCACGTCGAGACGTTCCCGCTCATCGTGCTCACCACGCACGACGAGGCGACGAGTGGGTTCCTCTTCGGCTCGCTCGAGCGCATCGGCGGCACGCCGTGCATCCTGTGGGGCCTCGGTGCGGTGCGCAAGGGCAAGAGCGCCCGTCCGGCGCTCGAGGAGCTCGTGGGCGAGCTGTACCGCCGTGCGGCGATCTCGTTCCCCGACGAGGACGTCCTCGTCGCCGGACGGATGGCGCAACCGGCGGCCTATTCGCTGCTCGGTGGACTCGACGACGTCTGCCCGCGGCCGAAGTACTCGCCCAACGGCGAGGAGCGGGCCTGGGGTCGGCGCCTGGCGCGTCGCTTCGGGTGCGACGCCCGCTACGACGACCGCACCTTCCGGGTCGGCGCCCACGGCAAGCCCGAGCCGGTGTTCGACACCCGGCACGTCAAGCTCGGGGGCAAGGCGGCGGTCGACATCGTCGGCACCGTCGACCCCGGAACCGGCGAGGCGATCATCGCCTACGGGTGGGCGATGGCCGAGACCCTCGCGGCGGGCTACGGCGCCTGAGCCGGCGGGCCGCGTCGCGGTCCCGGATCGCGAACGTCGTCAGGAGAGGTCGGCGGCGAACGCCTCGGCTCCGAGCGGGCGGCCGGTGGCCATCTCGACCAGGTCGTCCCAACGGTTCGCGGCACCCGGACGGAACACCGCGTCGCGCAGGTACGCGCCCGCCTCCGGTCGTCGCACGATCCCGCCGAAGCGCTCGCGGGCGACGGCCGTGACCTGCGAGGCGAACATCTCGCCGTAGAGATAGTTCTGGTAGTAGACGGGTACCACGGCGAGGTGGATCTTCGCCGCCCAGTCGGGTGCCGACCGACCTTCGGGTCGGCGCACGAACTGGAAGCGCTCGACGAGGTCCCACCACGCGGCGTCGAGGTCGGCGTCGGGGTCGGCGTAGAGCAGACGTTCGAACTGCGTGACGACGAGCACCCAGCGGGCGAAGACGAGCAGGTTGGCGCGGCGGGCGGCGGCCAACCGGGGTGCCAGGTCCGCGATCACCTCGGCCGGCACCCCGACGACGTCGCGGAGCCACTCCGGGTCGCGCGCCAGCCGACCGAACAACATGGCGATGCCCTCGGTCGTGCAGGCGTGGGCCGGCTCGCGCAGGAGCCAGGGGAGGGCGGGGTCGAGGTCGCGGTCGTAGACGGCGTGCCCGAACTCGTGGAGCATCGTGTCGGCCCACCGCTCGGTGGGCTCGACGTTGGCGAGCACCCGGACGTCGGCCCCGCGGTCGACGTTGATGCAGAAGGCGTGCTGGCTCTTTCCGGGGCGTGCGTACAGGTCGCTCGCCGTCAGCATGGCGTCGACCGGCAGACCCAGGGCGGCGAAGGTGGCGCGGGTCGCCTCGACGAGGTCCACGTCGGCGAACACCGGATCGAGGTCGACGGCACCCGCGATCGGCGGGTCCTGGAAGAACGGATCGTCGAGGTGCCACGGTGCGAGTTCCGTCGGGGCGACGCCGTACCGCGCGGCGAGTCGCTCGTCGAGTTGGCCCTTCCAGGTGGTGAAGGGTCCGGCGGTCAGGCGGTCGACGTCGTCGAGGGTCGCCAGGAGCCGCGCCTCGTCGAGGTCCGACACCGCGAG
>JAFMJM010000241.1 GCA_017853455.1 Acidimicrobiia bacterium
ACCGCCAGGGTGACCTCGTGCCGAGCCGACTCGGCGACGACCGGGAGCTCGACGCCCTGCTCGCCGTGCTCGCCCGTCATCCGGGCACGCTGCTCCAGACGATCATCCGCGACGACGACCAGCGCGCCCACGTGCACTCCCGGGCGCACGCCGCCGGCGTGCGGGTCCTGTCGCTCGGTGACGGCACCGGTCGGGGTCGTGACGGTGAGCCCGGCGTGGTCTACCTCGGCGGCGGCGGTGAGCCGGCCAAGCCGCGCCTCGGCTTCGAGTCGAGCATCGCCACGGCGGCGGTCCCGGCGTGGCACGAGCTGGTGAACGGCCCGGCCGACCGCAAGCGGGCGCTGCTCGCCGACCCCGAGTGGCGCGCCCGGGCCCGCCACGACTGGGACCATCCCCTCGCCGAGCAGAACGCCTTCCGGGCGGAGCAGCTCCACGAGTTCATCCTCAGCGATCCGGAGGACGGTCCCGGCCCGGTCGGGGTGTCCCTGAAGGACCTGGCCGAGCAGCGCGGGGAGCACCCGTCCGACGTGCTGGCCGACTGGGTCCTCGCCAACGGCATCGGCTCGCGCTACATGAAGCTCACGGTCGGCCGGATGAGCGCCGAGGAACGTGACGCCCAGGACCGGTCGTTCTTCGCCCGCGACGACGTGGTGTTCGGGGGGACCGACGCCGGGGCGCACCTCAAGATGTTCTGCGGGGCGGGCTCCGCCCTCCACCTGCTCACCCACTGGGTGCGCGACACCGGCGAGCTCACCGTGGAGCAGGCGGTGCACTTCCTGACCGGTCGGAGCACCGACTTCTTCTCGCTGCACGACCGGGGCGTCCTTGCGGTCGGTCGGGTCGCCGACGTCAACGTCTTCGCCCTCGACGAGCTCACCCTGCACGACCTCGAGCGCGCGGCCGACCTGCCCGACGGCGACTACCGGTTCACCAGGGCGAGCGCCGGCTTCCGGGCCACGATCGTCGCCGGGGTGCCCACCGTGGTCGACGGGGTTCCCACCGGTGCCCGCCCGGCCCGGTTCTCGTCGGCGGTTGTCGCGCGGGGCCGGGAGGCGGGTCGGTGAGCGCAGGGAGCGGACCCGAGGTGCCGACGACCCCGGTCGTGGTGCACGTCGACGACATCGCCTGGACCCCGGTGCAGCGCCAGCGCAACGCCGACGGCACCGAGTCGGTCATCCGGGAGCGGTGGCCGATCATCCGTCCGGGGTTCCTGTCGGCCTACGTCCACTACGAGCCGGGCATGGTCGTCCGTCGCCACGGCCACCGGAGCAACCACGTGGTGATCCTCCTCGACGGCGACGCCGAGATCGCCGGTCGCGCCTGCGCCGCCGGCACCCACGTCCACGTGCCCCTCGGCGCGGCGTTCGGACCGCTGATCGCCGGGCCGGCAGGAGTCACCTGCTGGGAGCTGAGCTTCGGCGAGTTCGGCGGCTGGGGCGACGAGGGCGAGCTTTACGACGCCGCCGTCGCCGCCCGGGGGGTCACTCCCCTGCCCGACCCGCCGATCGACCTCGGTGACTGGTTCGTCGACCCCCGCGGCGACACCGGGGCCGTCCGGCCGACTCCCCGGGTCCCCGGTCTGTCGGAGGTCGTGACCCGGTTCGACGAACTACCAGTCCACGAGGTCGCACCGGGCGTGCGGATGGCGCGTGCAGTCTCGGAGCCCACGTTCACCTCGTCCCGGATCGACCTCGACCCCGGTGCGGTGCTCCACCTCGACCCGCCCGGTCCCCACCGATTGATCCTGATCACCGCCGGGGCAACCTCCGCCGACGGCCGTGACCTCCCGGCCGGGACCCACGTCGAGGTGCCCGCCGGCCAGGGGTTCGGCCCCCTGACGGGTGGTGCCACCGGCGCCCGGATCCTCACCCTCACCGACGGCTGATTGGTCACACTGACGGTTCCGCGGAACCGACGGGGGTGTCGGAGCGGTTCCGCGGAACCGACGGGGGTGTCGGAGCGGTTCCGCGGAACCGTCGGGGGTGTCGGAGCGGTTCCGCGGAACCGTCGCCTCGGGCACGACGCGGCTGGTCGTGCCCGACAGGTGTCCCGCAGGTCAGCCGGTGAACCTCGGTGTGGCCGGATCGACGACCAGGGTCAGGGTCCGGCGCACGGCGTAGGTCTGCTGCGTTGCCTCGACCGACGCCACCGAGGTCGAACCGACCACGACCCCGCAGCCCAGGCAGTACGTGAAGGTCTGGCGGAGGGTGTAGGTCGCCGCTCGGGTCGGCGTGCCGTAGATGGTCCCACAATCGTCGGCCGGGTCCCCGGGCTGGAACCAGAGGCCACCCACCAGATTCGCCCCGGAGAAATCGGTTCCGGCCGTGCCGACCCCCGCACCGTAGACGAGGGGATCGCCCTCGGGGTCGGCGGCGCCGACGACCTCGATGCTGCAACCGGTCGGTTGGGGGCTCCCGGCCAGGGTGGGCGTGTAGGTGAACTCCCCGGTGACCACTCCGGTGCCCGCGTCGGGCACCGACACGCCCGCCGTCAGGTGGGGCAATTCGACGGGTCCGCCGATCACCGGCTCCGCGAAGGCACCGTCGTAGGTGTAGGTCGTGGTGCACAGCGGCGCGCCCATCGCCGCTCCCGTGCCATCGACGGCGTAGAAGTCCAGCGTGTGGGTCCCCGACGCCAGCCCGAACGTCGCCTCGAGGACCGACGCGAGGACGTCGTCGGAGTTCGGAGACGTGCCGGCGAACAAGCGGACCGACGCCAGGTCAGGGCCGAGGCCGTCGGCGCCGATCCGGTAGAAGGTGCCGGTCGGGGAGAAGGTGGTGTCGAGCCTCACGGTGTCGGCGGATCCGAAGACCGCCGGCGTGATCCCCACCGTGCACGCAGCGATGCTCGAGTACACGACTGCCGGCTCGACCGCCCGCCCCCGTCCGGCCGCCGCCTCGGTCGCGAACGGCACCGCCACGACCACGGCGACGAGTGCGACCAGGGACGTCGTCCTGGCGCGAGCGGATCAACTCGTTCCGAGAACCGTCATCCGTCGACACTATCGGCCAGCGAAGAGGTGGGTGGACGCGTTCTGGACCACCCGCCCGCACCCCCACGGAGCATCGCGGTGCCATCTCGGCCCGGAAGACGATTCTCGTTCGAGATGCATCGGGGGAGGGGCGGGATGCGGGTGCAGGTCCGGCGTTCGATGGCCATGATCGGCGTGGTGTTCCTCGTCGCAGTGTCGATCGCCGCCTGTGGGAACGACGACGTCAAAGCTGGTTCGGTGCCCGACCGTCGCGCCTCCGCCGAGAAACTCCCCACCCGGCTCTGCTTCAGCACCCTGTTCCATGCCTGGACCGTCAGATTCCTGTACGAGAGCAGCTACGGAACCGGGCCGTTTCCGATCAACCGATCGAACGACATGACGTGCACCCAGAATTTCGTCAATGTCGCCTACGTCTACGACGAGACTGGTGAGATGATGTTCAAGGTCATTACCTCGATCCATCGTTTTGCGACACGCACCGAAGTCTGGTATCTCGGCCAACATCTGGACGTTCAGGAGCTCGATGCTCCCGGCGCCGATTACTTCATTGGAACCGCCCATCAGGACTACACGTTCCGCCCGCGCAACAGCCCGTACGAGGTCTATGGCTGGCGTGATCCGGACGACGACCGCGCGTGGCGCGTCAACCTCTGGATCCGTGAAAGAAGCGACTGATTCCTGGGGGCTCCGCGAATCCGTGTCCCGACCCGCCTCAGGTGCCGCTGCCGATGCGGCTCACAGCTCGACGACCGTCCGCTCCAGCGCGTCGAGGGTGAGGGCGTCCCTCACCTCGGGGTCACCCTGACGCTGGCCGTACTCCAGGTGGACCCGACGGGCGAGCAGGCTGATCTGCCAGGTGGCCCGCACTGCGGCCCGGAACTTCTCGACGGTGTCCAGGCGACCGAGCGCACGCCGCACGTCCGCGATGTCCGACCGGTTCTGGCGCGTGGAGCGCTCGATCTGCGCGGTCACGGCGAGCGCCTTCACGGCTGCCGAAGTGGTGGTGGAGGGTCGGCGCCTCGACGCCGGGGGCCGCGAGGATCGGGTCGACGCGGAGGGTGGCCCCACCGCCGGC
>JAFMJM010000242.1 GCA_017853455.1 Acidimicrobiia bacterium
GCCTTCCCGAGCCTCATGACCGATCCAACCGCCGTTCAGTCCGTCGCATTCCCGATTCACGAATCATAGTTCCGATCGCCGGCGGGAGGGCACCCGGGTCTGCGACTGCGGTGGCTCCGACGGCGTGCCCGCCGCCGGCCGGTCAGCGACCTTCGACGAAGACGAGGCTTCCGGAGGCGGTCAGCTCGTCGATGCGCAGGTTCTTGTAGGGCTCGTAGTCCGCCGACTCGTACCAGGCCTCGGCGACCTCCATGCTCGGGAAACGAAGCACGGCCGCCCAGTTCCCGCTGAACGAGCCTTCCTTGGTGGTCGGGGTGCTCGACCCGGCGATCATCTCGACCCCCCAGGCGTCGAGGATGGGGAACACGTACTGCGCGTAGCGCTCCATGAACTCCTCGGGGTTCGTGATGTCGAGCTGCACCAGCCCGTAGACGGGTGTCTCGGCGTCGGTCATCGTCGGTCGCTCCTCGGTCGGTGGTCTGGGTTGCGGTTTGCAATCTACCCGTTGGGTTGCAAATTGCAACTCAGCGCGTCGCCGGGTGCGGCGGTCGTCGTCAGACGCTGTCGACCATGTCCGCGTGGAACTGCCTCAGGTGCGTCTGCGACCACTTGCCGAGCTCCTCGAGCACCGGCCTGAGCGCCGCGCCGCTCGGAGTGAGCCGGTAGGCGTTGTTGCGGGCCACTCCGTCGGGATCGGTGCGCTCGATGATCCCGAGCGCGGTCAGCAGGCGAAGTCGGTCGGCGAGGATGTTGGTCGAGACGTGCTCGGGTGACTCGCGGAACTGCGAGTAGGTCCGGGTCCCGTGGGCGATCAGATCGCGCACGACGAGCAGCGACCACTTGTCGCCGAGCACGTCGAGGCCGGACGTGATCGAGCACACCGACCGCCAGTCGATCGTGCGCTCACCGGATTCCGTTCCCATGCCACCACCTACTCCGAGAGCGACGCCGCCATCTCCCGGATCGACGTTTCCATCGGCGTCGGCTTCCAGTCAAGTACGTCGAACGTGGCCCGGTTGTCGTACGAGACCTTCTTGCCCAGCATGGGAACCATCCCCCTGGCCTCCCGGTCGAAGAGGCTCATGAGCTTGATCGCCGCGTTCGGTGCCCTGCGGGAGGGGACCTTCGAGTAGCCGGCGGCGCGGAGCACCTCGGCGAAGTGGGCCATGCTGACCGGCTCGGCCGTCGCCGCGATGAAGCGCCGTCCGGCGGCACCGGGGGCCGTCATGGCCGCGACGTGCAGCCGGGCCACGTCGCCGACGTCGACCATGCCCATGGCCACGTTGGGAATCATCGGCATCTTTCCGCCGATCATGTCGGTCATCAGGGCGACACTCTGACCGTCGATCCGGGCGCCGAGGGACGGGCCGAAGACCGCACCCGGATTGACGACCGTGAGCTCGATCTCGCCGCCGGCCACCGCGTCCCAGGCAGCCCGCTCGGCCAGGGTCTTGCTCTTGGCGTAGGCTCCGATCCGGGCGCTCAGGTCCGACCAGGCGTCGGGGCCGTAGCGGCCGCTGGGCTTGCCGGCGGTCATGGCGAAGGTCGACGACGTGAGCACCAGGCGACGCACACCGGCCCGGCGCGCGGCCTCGATCACCCGGCGGGTGCCCTCGACGGCCGGTGCGATCAGGTCGTTCTCGTCCTTGGGCTCGGCGAGCACGAAGGGGGAGGCCACGTGCATCACGTACGTGCACCCCGGCATGGCCCCGTCCCAGCCGGCGTCGGACAGGAGATCGGCCTCGACGAAGCTCAGTCCCCCGACGGGGGCGACGGCCGCGATGGCGGTCTTCGTGGCGTCGGCCCTGGCCGACGAGCGGACGGTCCCGACGACCTCGAAGCCCCGGTTCAGGAGCTCGGCGCCACAGTGCTGTCCGATGTAGCCGCTGATGCCGGTGACCAGGACACGCTCAGCCATGGCGGGGACCCCTTCGCTCGGGCTTCATTCGCTTGTGATTTGCAATCTAGAGCGATGGCTCTCGATCTGCAAGTCACCGGTGGAGGGCGCGGCGCCGCAGCGGACGCGCCCCATCCATCCGGCCCTCCTCGCGATGGCGGATCGGCGGCTCGAGCGCCGACCCGTCGGTCGCGCCGTCGTCGATCCCGAGACGAAGTGGAGACGATGGGACTCGAACCCACGACCCCCTGCTTGCAAAGCAGGTGCTCTAGCCAACTGAGCTACGTCCCCGAGGCGCCCACACCGTACCCCACGGGTCCCGGCGCCCCGGTACGGGCCGCACCCGGAAGGCGCCTCCACTTGCCGCGGCCCGAAATCGGGTGCTGGTCATACTGGCCGCCATGGATCGACGACCCCTCGTGATGCTGGTGCTGGCCTTCGCCCTGGTGGTGGGGGCCGTGGCCCCCGCCGGAGCGACCGGGACGCCCAGCACCAGCGACGCGGCCGGCATCCAGGAGCTCCAGCGCGACCTCAACGCCCTCGGCTGCAACGCCGGCACCGTCGACGGCACCCTCGGGCCCAACACGGTCCAGGCGGTGCGGTGGTTCCAGACCGCCGCCAAGCTCGACGTCGACGGCATCGTCGGACCGGCGACGACCGCCGCACTCACCCGGGCGGCCGCCGCCGGCACGCCCACCTGCACCGGCGTCCCCGCCCCGGCACCCGCCCCCACCCCGCCGGCCGGCCCGGTGTGCACCGTCGACCAGATCCGGGCGGGCGCCCAGAAGGCGCTGCTCCCCAACGAGACGATGGTGAAGTCGGGGCCGTACCAGTGCGCCGGCGACTACGTCTACAACGTCCCCACGGTGCAGGTCCCCGGCGGCAGGCAGACCCAGGTCGTCGAGCTCATGAAGTGGAACGGAACGGGCTGGCAGTCGGTCGACCGCTCGATCTACTGCCAGGCCGGGAGCGTCCCCAAGGCGATCTACCCCCAGACCTGCCTGGGCAAGGGCGTGTCGCCCAGCGGCAACCCCGGCACGAGTGACGCCGCCCAGGTGCAGCTGATGCAGCGCCAGCTGAACGCCCTCGGTTGCGGGCCGGTCAACGTCGACGGCTCGTTCGGACCGGCGACCGTGGCCGCGGTCAAGTGGTTCCAGACCGCCGCGAAGCTCAACGCCGACGGGCTGGTCGGCCCGCTCACCAGCGCAGCGCTCACCCAGGCCGCGATCGCCGGCACCCCCAACTGCACCCAGGTGCCCAAGCCGCAGACGCCGACCTCGATCACCACGGTCGCCAAGAACATCCCGTGCACCGCGGCGCTCCTCGCCGCGGCGGCCCAGGCGTCGCTCAGCCCCGGCGAGTCGATCACGAAGACCGGCCCGTACCAGTGCAGCGGTCCGTGGGCCTACAACGCCCCGACCATCAAGAGCGGTACCACCGACGCGCAGATCCCGCTCCTGATGCGCTGGAACGCGACTGCCTGGCAGGTCGTCGACCGCAACGCCTACTGCGAGGCCGGCGGCGTGCCGACGGTCGTGGCGAAGCTCGCCTGCCAGACCAAGACGTAGGCGGCCCGGGCAGCCCGACGCCGCGGCTCAGCCGGACGGCGCTCCCGACGCCGGCCGGTAGACCAGCACGCCACCCGCCATCCGACGCACCGTCCAGCCCGACCGCTCGGGGTGCAGCAGGAACGACGCCGTCGGTTCCGGTGCACCGCTGCGGGCCCAGGCCAGCGCGTTGGCCGGCGCCACGACGGCGTCGACGTCCCGGGCCTCGAGCCAGGGAACCAGGTCCACCCCCTGGTCCCAGGGCGGCGGGACGGACCGCAGTCCCTTCACGTACCCCGTCAGGTCGCCGCCGAGGTTCACGACGCGGTCGACACCGTCGTGGTCGTGCAGCCGTCGAAGACCGTCGACGATCGCGAACGTCGGTCGCGGCCGGGGCGGCTCCGTCGCCGTCGCCACCGCCGCCACGCCCACGAGCACGGTCAGGGCCGCGCACCCAACGGTCGTCCACGCCGTGGTGGACGACGCGCGGGTGCCACTGACCACGACTGCCGCCACCGCGACGACCAGCGCCGCCGGGAGCACGAAGTAGTGGAACCGGGGATGGATCACCACCACCGCCACGACGTTCGGGACGAGCAGCACCCCGAGCGCGAGCC
>JAFMJM010000243.1 GCA_017853455.1 Acidimicrobiia bacterium
CCCCTGCGACAATGGGGGCATGCGCACCTTCGACACCGTCGTCCTCGACTTCTACGGCACCCTCGGCCACGCCACCCACTGGCTCGGCATCGACGCCGTGCTGGCCGAGCACGGCTACGAGTTCCCCGAGGAGATCCGGCGCCGCTGGTGGTTCGAGTCGGAGCACGACGGCATGACCCACGAGGAGCACTCCGCCGACGAGGAGGCCTACCTCGCCTGGCAGCGGCACCGCCTGCTCGGGATGCTCGCCGAATGCGACGTCCACCCCGGCGAGGTCGAGGTGATCTACGAGAAGCTGCGGGCGGGGAAGCTCACCCGGATCTTGGAGCCCTACCCCGAGTCGGCGGCCGTGCTTTCCGAATTGCGGTCGCGGGGCGTGCAGCTCGCCGTGTGCTCCAACTGGGACTGGGACCTCGCCGAGGCGATCGACGAGATCGGTCTCACCGGGGCCACCGACGTGCTGGTGTCGTCGGCGTGGGCCGGGGCCCGCAAGCCCCACCCGCTCATCTTCGAGCACACCCTCGCCAAGACCGGCGCCGACCCGGCCCGCACGCTCTTCGTCGGCGACACCTGGGGTCCCGACGTCGTGGGCCCGCGGGGGGTCGGCATGACGCCGCTCTACCTGCTGCGGGCCGACCACTGGGAGGACCCGACCGCCCCGCCCGACCCGACCGCCGAGGCCGAGTGCGCCGTCGACCTCACCCGCATCCTGGAGCTCCTGTGACCGCCACCTCGACCCCCGACGACACCGCCCTCGACGCCGCCGGGCTCGTCGCGGCCCTCCGGGAGACCTTCCGGTCGGGGCGCACCGTGCCCGTGGCGTGGCGCACCGCGCAGCTGCGCGGCGTCCGCTCGATGCTCACCGACCACGAGGGCGAGTTCCTCGCCGCGCTCGCCGCCGACCTCGGCAAGCCGGCCACCGAGGCCTACGCCACCGACCTCGGATTCGCCAAGGCCGAGGTGGAGCACGCCCTGGCCCACCTCGACCGCTGGGTGAAGCCCACCCGGGTCTCCACCCCACTCATCGCCCAGCCCGGGCGGGCCTGGATCCAGTACGAGCCACTCGGCGTGGTGCTGGTGATCGCCCCCTGGAACTACCCCGTCCAGCTCACCCTCGGCCCGCTCGTCGGCGCGCTCGCGGCGGGCAATGCCGCCGTGGTCAAGCCGTCGGAGCTCGCCCCGGCCACCTCGGCGGTGCTGGCCCGGCGCCTGCCCGAGTACGTCGACCCCACCGCCGTGGCCGTGGTCGAGGGTGCGGCCGCCGAGACCACGGCGCTGCTCGCCGAGCGCTTCGACCACATCCTCTACACCGGCAACGGGCGCGTCGGGCGCATCGTGATGACCGCCGCGGCCGCGCACCTCACACCCGTCACCCTCGAGCTCGGCGGCAAGTCACCGGTGGTGATCGATCGCAGCGCCGACCTGAAGGTCGCGGCCACCCGGGTGGCCTGGGGGCGCTACCTCAACGCCGGCCAGACCTGCATCGCCCCCGACCACGCCCTCGTCCACGCCGACGTCGTCGACGCCTTCACCGACGAGCTGCGCCGGGCGATCCGCACGTTCTACGGGCCCGACCCGCGCACCAGCCCCGACTACGGCCGCATCGTCAACGAGCACCACCACCGGCGCCTCGTCGGCTACCTCGCCGACGGTGAGGTGGTGGTCGGCGGCGAGCACGACGCGTCCGACCGCTACCTGGCGCCCACCGTGCTCCACGGCGTCGCCGACGACGCCCCGAGCATGACCGACGAGATCTTCGGACCGATCCTGCCGATCCGACCCGTGGCCGACGTCGACGAGGCGGTGGCGTTCGTCAACGCCCGCGAGAAGCCCCTCGCCCTCTACGTCTTCGCCGACAACGACGTGGTGGCCCGCCACGTGGTCGACGCCACGTCGTCGGGGTCGGCGGCGATCAACGCCACCCTGCTGCAGATGAGCGTGCCCGGACTGCCGTTCGGGGGCGTCGGCGAGAGCGGCACCGGGGCGTACCACGGGCGGCATTCGTTCGTGACCTTCAGCCACGCCAAGGCCGTGCTGCGCAAGGGCGTGCGCCCCGACCCGGCGCTCGCCTACCCGCCGTACACCGCGTTCAAGGAGCGGATGCTCCGGCGGTTCCTGTAGCGCCCGGCGGCTCCGACGGACGCGTCAGCCGATGACGCGCGGGCGCGACCTCAGCCGATGACGCGCACCGTCTGGGCCTCGGGGCCCTTCTGGCCGGCACCGACCTCGAACTCGACCTGCTGACCCTCGGTCAGGCTCCGGTAGCCCGAGCCCTCGATCGCCGAGAAGTGCACGAAGACGTCCGGCTCGCCCTCGCGGGCGATGAAGCCGTACCCCTTCTCGTTGCTGAACCACTTGACCACGCCCGTCGCCACGGTCGCTCCTTCCCCGCCCGGATCGGATGATCCCTGGTCATCCGTATGGCTAGCGCACCGAAAGGCTCGGCGCAACCCCGGCGGCGGGCCCGATTCCCGGGATCAGCCGTAGGTGCGCAGCTCGACGACGATGCCGTCGGGGTCCCGGACGTAGAGCGACGTGGCGAGCCCCCGGGCGCCGAAGCGACCGTCGACGGGCCCCTGGTCGACCTCGAACGCTCCCGAGGCCGCCAACGCGGCGAGGTCGGTTCCGGCCTCGACGACCAGGCACAGGTGGTCGAGGACCCGGGTGTCGGTGGCGGCGTCGGCGGGCCGGCGCACCATGAGGTCGACGATCGTCCCCTCGTCGATCCGCACCGACGGGAACGGCACCTCGCCCCGGCGCCACTCGTCGACCCGGACCGGGGCCAGGCCCAACACCCCGCAGTACCAGGCGAGCGACCGCTCGACGTCGGCGACCCGCAGCACCAGGTGGTCGAAGCCCGTGATCCGCACCATGGCACCGAGCCTACGACCGCCCCGGCCGGGCCCGGTCCGGGTCGGCGGGACCGGGTCGGGTCAGCGGGGCAGGCCCAGGATCCGCTCGGCGACGATGTTCTTCTGGACCTCGGAGGTGCCACCCGCGATCGAGCCGGCCTTGCTCCAGAGCCACTGGCGCTGCCACTTGCCGTCGTCGGGGAGGTGGTCGGCGCCGCGCCACAGCGGGGCCGCCGGGCCGCAGAGCTCGACCGCCGTGCTCGCCATGTTCTGGGTCATGTCGGTCCAGGCCAACTTGATCCACGACGACTCGGGCCCGGGCTCGATGTCCTTGGCCAGCCGGGTGAGGGTGCGCCAGTTGTGGAGCCGCAGGACCCGCAGCTCGACGAAGCTCTGGACGAGGGCGTCGGCGGCGTGGGGATCGTCGAGGAGCCCCTCGGCGGCGGCCACCCGGTACAGGTCGTCGAGGTACACCTCGTGGACCACCTGCTCCTTGAACGGGAACGTGGTGCCGCGCTCGTGGGCGAGGGTGGTGTTGGCCACCGCCCAACCCTGGTTGAGGCCGCCGATGAGGTGGTCGTCGGGAACGAACACGTCGCTGAAGAACACCTCGTTGAACTCCGACTCCCCGGTGATCTGCACGAGCGGCCGCACCTCGATGCCGTCGGCCTCCATGTCGACGACGAGGTACGAGATGCCCTTGTGCTTGGGAAGCTCGGTGTCGGTCCGGGCGAGGCAGATGCCCCAGCGCGAGTACTGGGCGTAGCTCGTCCAGACCTTCTGGCCGTTGAGCAGCCAGCCGCCCTCGACCGGCGTTGCGGTGGTGCGCAGACCCGCCAGGTCGGAGCCCGCCTCGGGCTCGGAGAACAACTGGCACCAGATCTCCTCGGCGCTGAGGATCTTGGGCAGCCACCGGGTGCGCTGCTCGGCGGTGCCGTGGGCGAGCAGCGTCGGTCCGGCCAGGTTGACCCCGGTGCGGTTGACGAGCTGCAGGGCGCGCGATCGGCCGTACTCGAGGTTGTAGATCGCCACCTGCACCGGCGACGCACTGCGCCCGCCGTACTCGGTGGGCCAGTGGATCCCGACCCAGCGGTCGGCGGCCAGCTTTGCCTGCCACCGCCGGCCCCAGGCGATCTCCTCGTCGAAGTCGGAGAAGCGCGGCGGGAGCTCGAGGTTGTCGTCGAGCCAGGCGCGGAACTCCGC
>JAFMJM010000244.1 GCA_017853455.1 Acidimicrobiia bacterium
CCCGACCACACAGGAGCAGGACCGACCACGAACGTGGCGGTCGCTCCGCGCCCGGACCCGGCTCCACCACCAGCCTCGACGGACCGGGTCAGACGAACCGACCCCGAGCCTGCTTCCAGGCCCACCGGAGCCGCTGCCGGTTGGTCGGCCGCGGCTTCGGCCCCGCGTTCGACCCGAGGGCGAGGGCATTGACGACGTCGATCCGGCCCCACTCGGCGTTCTCCTCGATCAGGGCGAGCTCGTGACCGAGCCGCACGTCGTCGTCGCTCGGCCGGGCACCCTCGGCGATCGTGGCGAGCCCGACGAACCAGACCGGCCGTTGGCGGGCGGTGAGCGCCAGCACCCGGCCGCCCGGGTGCAGGGCCATCCCCTTGACCCCACCCTCACGGGAGTTGACCCGGGCGCAGGCGAAGGTCGCGTCGTCGATCACCCGGCGCGACCACGACGGCTGCACGACGCCGCGCCAGCCACCGGGTGGCACGTCGAACCGGTGCAGGTCGGGGGACCCGGCGTCGGTGGCGAGCAAGGCACGACCGTCGTCGACGAATTGCAGCGCGTGGGGATATCGGGCGCCCCGCAGCACGGCGACCGGACGATCGACGCCGGCGAGCATCGCAGCGTGGTCGTAGACCATCACCAGGTGGTGCCGATGGTTGCTCACCGCGATCCAGCGCCGGTCCGGGCTCAGCGTGGCACCGTCGGGTACGTCGAGCCAGCGTTCGAGGGCGACCCAGTTGTCGACCACCGTCACGGTGCCGTCGGCCGCCCGGCACAGGTGGTGCCGGGTGATCCGCTCACCGCGGGTGTTACAGACCAGGAGCACGATCGCACCGTCGTCGCCCGGGACCGCCAGCACACTGCTCGGGCCCGCCAGGCCGGTCAGCGATCCGGGAGCCAGGTCGATCCGTGCGAGCACCGCCGAGGCGGTCGGGCCATCGGAGATGCCGAAGAGCACGACGTCGCCACCCCGGTTCGCCACCACGAGGGTCCACTCGTCGAGGAAGCAGACCCCGTGCGGGCTGGCCAGGAGGGGGTGGGTAACGTGGACGGCGGCGCCGAGGACGACCCGCTCCCCGTCCGGGCCGGGATCGACCCGGACGTCGACGAGCGCAAGGGAGTCGTTGCCGTATCCGACGAGGGCCATCCGATCACCCGACGGAGAGAACCCGACGTCCTCGACCTGGGCGAGCCGACCGAGCACGGCGAACGTCTCCGGCGGGGCGACGATCTCACACTCGGTCCCGTGCACCCGGCCCATAGTGTCAGCGCGATGGCCGACCAACCCGGATCACCGACCACCGACGACGCCCCCGATCTCGCCGCGGCCGCGCTGCCCGCCGACGTCGTCGGGCTGCTCGAGGGGATCGCCACCACCCGGGCGATCCGCCGGTACACCGACGAGCCGGTCCCCGACGCCGCGCTCCGGGCGATCCTCTTCGCCGCGACCCGCGCCCCGAGTGGCTCGAACCGCCAGCCGTTCCGCTTCGTCGTGCTGCGCGACGGCGAGAAGGCCGCACAGGCCAAGCACCTGGTGGCCGAGGGCGCCCGCCGGGTGTGGGCCGGGAAGCGCTCCACCGACGGCTACGACCGCGGCACCGGCACCGTCGACGACTCGCCCAAGGCCCGCATGGCCCGCACGATGCAGCACTACGTCGACCACGTCGCCGAGGCGCCGGTCCTGATCCTGCCGTGCCTGGTGCGCTACCGCGAGCCGACGCCGTCGGAGGGCGCGTCGGTGTACCCGGCGTGTCAGAACGTGCTCCTCGCCGCCCGGGCGCTGGGGTACGGCGGCGTGCTCACCGGCATGCACTTCTTCGTCGAGGACGAGCTGCGCGCGCTCCTCGGCATCCCGCCCGAGGTGTTCGTGGCGGCGACCATCACCCTGGGTCGACCGGCCGGCGGTCACGGCCCGGTCCGGCGCCGACCGCTCGGGGAGCTCGTCTTCGGCGACACCTGGGGCGAGGCGCCGGCGTGGGCGGTCGACCCGCCCGGCACGCAGCACACCGCCGCGGGCCCGCCCCGTCAGGACTCGTAGCCCGGACGGCCCGCCGCCTCCCAGCGCTGGTAGAAGTCGAAGAACGCCTCGCCGAACGGGTCCTCGCCGCGCACCGGCATCGACCCGCGGTGGATGGTCCAGTCGTCGGGAGCGAGCTCGAGGGCCCGCGCCAGGTGGGCGTGACCGAGCTCCTCGTGCCCGACCCGCAACAGGTGCATCGCCAGGCGCCGCTCGGCCCGGGCCTCCTGCAACGCCGCGTCGGCGGGAGCCCGACGGGACCGCACGGCGTCGGCGTCCATGGGCAGCACGTCGTCGTGGACCCACCGGCGGAGGGCGTCGTGGTGGATGTCCGCGGAGATCTTCGTGAACTCGATGAATTTGTCGTCACCCGGCGCGATCGACGGTGGCCGCACCACCCGGTCGTGCTCGTCGACCCACACCGTCGCCGGCACGTTGATCACCCCGTAGGCCTCGGCCCAGGCGTGGTCGCGGTCGACCAGCACCGGGTAGGTCAGCGGCGTCGGGACCTCGTCACGGGCGCAGGCCCGGGCCGCCTCGACCGACTCGTCGAGCGAGATCGCGACGATCACCAGCCCCGCCGGAGCGAGCTCCTCGTACAGCGCCTGCCAGACCGGCAGGTCCCAGCGGCACCCTCACCAGGACGACCAGGCGAGCAGCAGCTTCTTACGGCCCACGAAGTCGGCGAGGGCGACGGGGTTGCCGTCGAGGTCGGGCAGGACGAACGGCGGCGCCTGTCCGGCGGCGATGGCACCCGCCTGGTCGTCGGGCGACTCGGCGAGCACCGCCAGGGCGGCGGCGGGCTCGACGGCGAGCGGACGGCCGAGCGCCCGGGCGAACGTCGCGAGGTCGAGGCCGTCGGCGTGCTCGAGCCCGTCGAGCGCGAAGCGCGGGATGCAGACGTCGCCGCGGCACAGCCCTTCGTCGCGCAGGTGCCAGCCGGTGACGTCGGCCAGTGCGTCGGCCTCGACGAGCAGGGCGTCATCACGGACCGCGCCGGGCAGCGCGTGGACTGCGCCGTCGACGACCAGCGTGACGGTCATCGACCCGCCACCAGCAGCTCGGCGATCTGGACGGCGTTGAGCGCGGCGCCCTTGCGGAGGTTGTCGCCGGTGACCCACAGGTCGAGGGTGTTGTCCTGCGACGGGTCGTCGCGGAGCCGGCCGACCAGCACCGGGTCGATGCCCGCACCCTCGAGCGCCGTGGGCGCGCCGTGGCCGTCGTCGACCAGGGTCACCCCCGGCGCGTCGGCGAGCAGGGCGGCGGCCCGGTCGCGGTTCATCGGGCCGGCGAACTCGACGTTGGCCGTCATGGAGTGGCCGACGTAGACCGGCACCCGCACGCAGGTGCCGGTGGCCCGCAGGTCGGGGTGGTGGAGGATCTTGCGGCTCTCGCGCACGAGCTTCCACTCCTCGGAGGTGTAGCCCTCCTCCTTGACCGATCCGGCCAGCGGGATGACGTTGCCGGCGATCGGGCGGCTCCACACCTCACCCGGGGTGAGCGTGCCCGGGATCGCCCCGGCCCGCCGCAGGGTCTCGGAGGCGTCGGACCACCGCGCCCACTGGTCGGCGAGCTCGTGCATGCCCGGCTGACCGGCGCCCGACACCGCCTGGTACGTGGAGACGACCATGCGGCGGATGCCGGCGTCACGGTGGAGCGGCGCCAGTGCGGTGAGCAGCACCATGGTCGTGCAGTTGGGGCAGGCGATGATCCCCTTCGGGGCGTCGTGCACGTCGGCGGGGTTGACCTCGGCGACGACCAGGGGCACCTCGGGATCGGACCGGAACGCCGCCGAGTTGTCGACGACCGTCGCGCCGGCGGCCACGGCCTGCGGCGCCCACTCGAGCGCCAGCGGGTCGTCGACGTCGATCACCACCAGGTCGAGCCCGTCGAAGCCTCCCGGTCGCAGGACCTCGCACACGACCTCACCACCGGCGAACGGGATGGCCCGGCCCTCGGAACGCGGCGAGGCGTACGCCCGCAGCTCGGTCACGGGGAACGACCGCTCCTCGAGGAGGCGCAGCATCTCCGTGCCGACC
>JAFMJM010000245.1 GCA_017853455.1 Acidimicrobiia bacterium
TCACGGAGTGGACGCAGCTCACGGAGTGGACGCAGCTCACGGGGCGGATGCGACTCACGGGGTGGATGCGCTCACGGGGCGAACGGGTCGACGCGCCACACCTCGAGCTCGCCGCGCACGGCGCCGCGCACCTCGTACTCGTACCCGCGCGGGTCGTCGGCGCCCCAGCGATGCTCGAGCCAGTCGGCCATCGGCTCGTGGATCCAGCGGGCGCCGCCCGCCAGTCGGTCGGGCACGTCGTCGTGGGGCACGAAGTCGACCTCGACCACGATGCCGTCGGGGTCCTCGACCCGGACCTCGCCCTCGAAGCCCGTCGCCCGGAAGACGTGGGCGCGCATCACCCATCCGAGATCGGGCGCCACGGCCAGCACGCCGTAGAGCGGCCCTTCCCAGCCCGTGACGCGCAGGCCGGTCTCCTCCTCGACCTCGCGGGTCAGCCCGGCGAGGAGCGTGGCGTCGGTGTCGTCGATCACGCCGCCCGGGGTGGTCCAGTCGGAGTGGCCGCCGACGCGCTCGTTGCGCACCAGCAGGAGCCGACCGGGCACCTCCACCACGGCGCCCGCGACCGTCCACGAACGCAGGCCCGCGTGGTCGACGGTGCCGTCGGCGTTGCGGTCCGCGGCGGGGTCGTGACCGGTCGTTCCCACGGCCTCACCGTACCCCGGGCACGTCCGGCCGACGAGGGGATTGCGCCGCGTACGATCTCCCCGTGCATCCGCCCGAACCGTCCGATCCCGTCGAGTCGGCCCGCCGGTCCGACGGCGCCGGATCCGCCGACGAGGCGCTGGTGGGGGTCCCGGCTGCGCCGCCGACCCTTCCCCGACGCACGGCGTTCCTCGTGGCGTGGGCGTCGATCGTCGTGGCCGGGGTGTTCGGCGGCATCATCGGCTACGGCCTGGCCGACGTCGGCGCTGCGACCGGCGGCAACGGCGGCACCGACACCGCCGGGCTGATCGGCGCGCTCATCGGGGTGGTCGTCGCCGGTGGCGGCGTCGGCATCGTGGCCGTGCTCGTGCTGCGCGCCCAGGCCGAGTGGCGCCGCACCCCGGCCGCGCCGCAGGGCACGGCTCCCCCGGCCCCGCCCGTCGGTCCCGACGCCTGACCGACCCGGCCACGTCGACCGGTTCGCCCGGCCCGTCCGGACCACCGGTGTCGGAGCGTCGAGACCAACCTCCGCAGACCGCCCGACCGACACCGTCCGGTCCACGCCGACCCGGCCACGCCGTCCGGATCACGCCGACCGGGTCACGCCAGCCAGGCTGACGCCGGCGCCGTCAGGCGCCGAGGTCGAGTCGGCGGAACGCCTCGGCGAAACGCACCCCGGCGACCCGCCCGGCATCCTCGGCCGAACTGCGCAGGAACTCCCGGAACCAGTCGCCCGTCTCGGTCAACTGGCTGGCGTGACAGAACAGGGCGTCGATCTTGCGCTCGAGGGTCGCCTCGATGTCGATCCAGGTGTCGGGTTCGAGGGTGCCCGAGCACAGAACCTCGCGGACCACGTGCACGTCGAGTCCCTCGCGGCGGTGCTCCGGGAAGTAGTGCGGGTTGCCCGCCGCCGGCGCCACGGCGTCGAGCGTGGCCCACCCGGTGGCCCGGTGGTCGCGGTGGTTGAAGTAGGCGTTCCCGAAGAAGGCGGCGGTCGGATCGGGGCACAGCACCACGTCGGGCTGCACGGTGCGCACCACCCGCACGATCTCACCGACGAGAGCGGGCGAGTCGGTCAGCTCGCCGTCGCCGTGGTCGAGGTGGAAGGTCCGAGCCACGCCGAGCACCGCCGCGGCTGCCGCGGTCTCGGTACGACGGAGCGCAGCCAGGGCGTCGAGGTCGGCATCGGGATCGGAGGTGCCCTTCTCGCCGCGGGTCGTGATGAGCACCGAGACCTCGCAGCCGGCGTCGGCCCAGCGGGCGAGCGTCCCGCCGCAGGAGATCTCCGGGTCGTCGGGATGGGCGTAGACGGCGAGCGCCCGCTCCGGCACCTTCGTGCCCGGGCTCACGGCGCACCCCCGTCGCCGCCCCGCTCTGCGTCGTCGTCGGCGAGCGGCCGGATCAGGCCTTCCTGGATCACCGTCACCACCAGCGAGCCGTCGGACCGGAACACGTAGCCCTCGGCGAGCCCGCGTGCGCCCGACGCCGACGGACTGACCTGGTGGTAGAGCAGCCACTCGTCGGCCCGGAACGGACGGTGGAACCACATGGCGTGGTCGAGGCTCGCCATCATGAACGGCGTCCCGATCAGCTCGTGGGGCAGGATCGTCGTGTCGAGCAGCGAGAGGTCGGACGCGTACGCCACCACGCAGGCGTGCAGCAGCGGGTCGTCGGGCAGCCGCTCCGCGGCGCGGAACCAGATGTCCTGGACCGGCGCGCGGGGCCTCGGGTCGAGCCAGTGCGGCTCCTCGACCGAGCGGGTCTCGAACGGGGTCGTGAGGTCGAGCCATTCGAGCGAGTCGGCCGAGAACCGGTCGGGGTGCGCCGCGACCCGCTCCCGCACGGTGGGCAGGTCGTCGGCGGCCGGGACACCGGGCATCGCCATGGCGTGGTCGGGGCCCGGCTCGTCGACCTGGAACGACGCCGACAGGTTGAAGATCGCCCGACCGTGCTGGACGGCCACGACCCGGCGGGTCGTGAACGACCGGCCGTCGCGGATGCGGTCGACCTCGAAGATGATCGGCACCGACGGGTCACCGGGACGCAGGAAGTACGAGTGGAGCGAGTGGACGCGCCGGTCGGGCTCGTCGACCGTGCGGCCGGCGGCGACCAGCGCCTGGGCGGCGACCTGACCGCCGAAGATGCGCTGGTGCGGGGTCGTCGGGCTGACGCCCCGGAAGAGGTTCACCTCGAGCTGCTCGAGGTCGAGGAGCTCGAGCAGGGCACCGAGCGAGTTCGGCATCATCGGACTGCGCTCCCGTCGTGCGCTGCCGCCGTCATCACGACGACGCTACCCGCAGAACACCCCGAAACGCTCCAGGAGCCCGTCGGGGACGGTCTTGAGCTCCGCGATGCCGGCGGCGATCGGGACGCGCACCACGTCGGTGCCGCGCAGCGCCACCATCGTCTGCGTGTCGCGCTCGTGGGCCGCCGACGCGGCCTCGAGCCCGAAGCGGGTGGCGAGCACCCGGTCGAAGGCGGTGGGCGTGCCGCCGCGCAGGACGTGTCCGAGCACCGTCACCCGGGTCTCGAACCCGGTGCGGGCCTCGATCTCGGGAGCGATCCGGGCGGCGATACCGCCGAGCCGCACGTGCCCGAACTCGTCGAGCTGCTCCTCCTGGACCGACATGGTGCCGGCGACCGGGGTGGCGCCCTCGGAGACGACGACGATCGAGAACGCCGCCCCGCCGGCGTGACGCTCGCGGAGCCGGTCGCACACCCGGTCGAGGTCGAACGGCCGCTCGGGCACCAGCACGACGTCGGCACCACCCCCGACCCCGGACCAGAGGGCGATCCACCCCGCGTGACGGCCCATGACCTCGACCAGCATCACCCGGTCGTGACTCTCGGCCGTGGTGTGCAGACGGTCGATGGCGTCGACGGCCGTCTGCACCGCCGTGTCGAACCCGAAGGTGACGTCGGTGGCCGACAGGTCGTTGTCGATGGTCTTCGGGACGCCGACCACCGCCACCCCCTCCTCACCCAGGCGGGCGGCGACACCGAGCGTGTCCTCTCCACCGACCGCGACGAGCACGTCGATCCCGTGGCGCGCCAGGGTCCCGTGGACCGCGAGCACCGCATCACCGCTTCCCGCGCCGTCGCCACCCCCACCAGCCTCGGCGCTGCGATAGGGGTTGGTGCGGGAGGTCCCGAGGATCGTCCCGCCCCGGTGGAGGATGCCCCGCGTGGCGGCCACCGTCAGGGGGACGGCGTCGTCGTCGACGAGCCCCCGCCAGCCGTGCCGGAAGCCCACCACCTCGTGGCCGAACTCGACCGTCGCCCGGCGCACCAGGGCCCGGAGGACCGCGTTGAGTCCCGGGCAGTCACCACCACCGGTCAGCACACCGATCCGCATGGCCCGATTGTCG
>JAFMJM010000246.1 GCA_017853455.1 Acidimicrobiia bacterium
GTCCGCAGGTCAACGACGTCGTCGAGCAGCTCAAGACGATGGAGCACGAGGGCTATCACTTCGAGGTGGCCGACGCCTCCCTCGAGCTGCTCATGCGCCGGGCCACCGGCTGGGAGCAGGACTGGTTCACGGTCGAGTCGTTCCGGGTGATCACCGACGACCGCACCGGCGAGCTGCGGGGTGGGGTCTCGACCGAAGCCACGATCAAGGTCCACGTCGACGGTGAGCGCCTCGTGGCGACCGCTGAGGGCAACGGCCCGGTCAACGCGCTCGACGCAGCGCTGCGCCAGGCCGTCGGGAGCCGGTTCCCGGCCCTCGACCGGGTGCACCTCACCGACTTCAAGGTGCGGGTCCTCGACACCTCGAAGGGCACGGGTGCCGTCACCCGGGTGCTCATCGACTCGACCAACGGGTCGCGGTCCTGGACGACCATCGGGGTCAGCGAGAACGTCATCGAGGCGTCGTGGCAGGCCCTGTACGACTCGCTCGTCTACGGTCTGCTGCACGGCTCCTGACCCTCCAGCCTGCGAGGCACCGATGTCCACCGATCCCTTCGTCGCCCCCGTCCCCGACGCCGCTCCCCGCAACGAGCCGACGCTCGCTCCGGGCCTGCGGCTGCCGCCGGCCCGGTCGTGGCGGGCGGCCCGGCCCGGGGACCTCGTCGACGGGGTCCAGCCCCGCGGAGCGGGGTTCGGCTCGCCGGGGCCCAACGTCGGGTACGCCACCTCGCTGACCCACCGAGTGAGCCGCGAGTTCGCCCTCGCCCCCCACGAGGACCGCCACGACGCCGAGACGGTCGTGGCGTCCCTGGCGATGCGCCGGGCGGCGTCGTACGGACGCGGGCCGGTGCGGGCCGACGTCGAGTACGGCGCCACGCTGCTCGGCTACCTGGGCTCGGCGAGCCCGACGTTCGTCGCCTGGCGGGCCGACGCCGTCGACGGTGCCGGCCACCACGACACCGTGCGGGCCCGCGTCGTCGACGCCGTGCCCCTCGACGTCCTGCGCGGACCCGCCGGCGGCGCGGCCGCGGTGGCCGCCGAGGTGCAGGCCGCGCTCCTCGCGGGCTGACCGCCGGCGCCGGGTGCCCGCCCGGCCGACCTGACGCCGACGTCAGGACTCCGGGCTACCATCCCGGCCATGTCGACCTTCGTCCTGTCCGAGGAACACGAAGAGCTCCGCGCCGCCATCCGGCGCTTCTGCGACGACGGCATCGCGCCCAACGCCGCCGAGGCCGACGAGCGGTCCGAGTACCCGTGGAAGTCGTTCCAGGCCTACCGGGACTCCGGGTTCGTCCGGCTCCCGTACCCCGAGGAGTTCGGCGGCGACGGCGGTGACGCCATCGCCTACGCCATCCTGGTCGAGGAGGTGTCGCGGGCCTGCGGCTCGTCGTCGCTGTTCGTGCTGATCTCCCGCCTCGCCACCGAGGCGATCCTCGCCCACGGCTCCGACGAGCTCAAGCGGCGGATCATGCCGAAGGTCGCGTCCGGCGAGTGGCAGGGCTCGTACTGCCTGTCGGAGAGCCACGCCGGCAGCGACGTCGCCTCCATGAAGACCCACGCCCGCCGCGACGGCGACGAGTACGTGCTCAACGGCTCGAAGTGCTGGATCACCAACGCCGGGATCTCCGACTTCTACACCGTGTTCGCCAAGACCGACCCCGACGCCGGCCACCGGGGCATCAGCGCCTTCGTGGTGGAGAAGGACACCCCCGGGTTCTCCGTGGCGAAGCTCGAGTCGAAGATGGGCATGAAGGGCTCGCCCACCGGCGAGATCGTCTTCGACGACGTCCGCATCCCGGCCGGGAACCTCATCGGCGAGGAGAACAAGGCCTTCGCCTACGCCATGGGCGCCCTCGACAGCTCCCGACCCGTGGTCGGGGCCCAGGCCGTCGGGATCGCCCAGGGCGCCCTCGACGCCGCCGTGCGCTACGCCGTCGACCGGCAGCAGTTCGGGCAGTCGGTCGCCGAGTTCCAGGGCATCCAGTTCATGCTCGCCGACATGGCCACCCGGGTCGAGGCCGCCCGGATGCTCGTCTACCGGGCGTGTGCCATCGCCGAGCAGGGTCTGCCCGGTGCGTCGAAGGCGGCCGCGATGGCCAAGCTCTTCGCCGGCGACACCGCCATGGCGGTCACCACCGACGCCGTCCAGGTCCACGGCGGCGCCGGCTACACCCGCGACTTCCCGGTCGAGCGCATGATGCGCGACGCCAAGGTCACCCAGATCTACGAGGGCACCAACCAGATCCAGCGGGTGGTGGTGGCCCGCCGGCTCCTCGACGACGCCGGGGCGTAGGGGTCGGGCCCGGCGGGGCGCCACTCGTAGACTCCCGGCCGCATGCACAGCACCCCGGGCGTCCGTGTCCGCTTCTCGCCCGCCCCGACGGGGTCGTTGCACGTCGGCTCGGCGCGCACCGCACTGTTCAACTTCCTCTTCGCCCGCCACCACGGCGGCACGTTCTGCCTGCGTATCGAGGACACCGACCAGGCCCGCTCCCGGCACGAGTGGGTCGTGGGGATCCAGGACACCATGCGCTGGCTCGGGCTCGACTGGGACGAGGGGCCGGTGCTCCAGAGCGCCCGGTTCCAGGAGTACCTCGCCGCCGCCGACGACCTCCTCGCCGACGGGCGGGCCTACGAGTGCTACTGCACCCCCGACGAGGTCGAGGCCCGCAACCAGGCCGCCCGGGCCGACGGTCGCCCGCCGGGCTACGACGGCCGGTGCCGTGACCTCTCGGCCGAGCAGCGCCGCAGCCTCGCCGCCGAGGGGCGTCCCCGCACGGTGCGGTTCCGGACCCCCGACGACGGGGTGAGCCGGTTCGACGACGCCGTCCGGGGCGACGTCCGGGTCGAGTGGGCGACCGTCCCCGACTTCGTGATCGTCCGGTCCGACGGCAACCCGATCTTCTTCCTGGCCAACGCCGTCGACGACATCGCCATGGGGATCACCCACGTGATCCGGGGCGAGGACCTCATCGACTCCACCCACCGGGTCCTGGCACTGCGGGAGGCCCTCGGGGTCGCCGACCGGCCGGTCTACGCCCACCTCCCACTGATCCTCGGGCCCGACCGGGCCAAGCTCTCCAAGCGGCACGGCGCCGTGGCGCTCGAGGAGTTCCGCGACGCCGGCTACCTCCCCGAGGCCCTGCGCAACTACCTCGCCCTCCTCGGCTGGGCCCCCGACGACGGCCGCGAGGTCATGGACGCCGACGAGATCGTCGCCGCCTTCGACCTGGACCGGGTCACCCACGCCGCCGCGGCCTTCGACCACGCCAAGCTCGACTGGATGAACGGCGAGTGGATCCGCCGGATCACCCTGCCCGAGCTCGAGGCCCGGGCCCTGCCCCTCGCCCGGACCCGCATCGCCCCCGACGTCGACCCGGTGCTCCTGCGCGAGGCGCTGCGCCTGGGCCAGGAGCGGGCGGTGACGGTGGGGGACCTCGTCGACCAGGCCGACTTCCTCTTCGTCGGCGACGACGCGTTCTCGGTGGCCGAGGCGTCGTGGGAGAAACTGGTCGCCACCGAGCGGATCGGCGAGGTGCTCGACGCCGTCGCCGCCCACCTCGAGGACTGCGACTGGACTCCCGACGCCGTCGACCTGCGGGGGGTCGTCGACGGGCTCGGACTCAAGCCCCGCAAGGTCATGCCGGCGCTGTACGCCGCGGTCGAGGGACGCCACGCCGGACTTCCCCTCTTCGACTCCATCGTGCTGCTGGGTCGCGAGCAGGCGGTCGCCCGGATCCGGGCGGCCCGGGCCCGGCTCGGCTGACCGTTGGGACGACCCGTCCCCGAGTGGCTATCCTGACGACGCCCTTCGGGGGTGGTGTAATCGGCAACACAACAGGTTCTGGCCCTGTCATTGGGGGTTCGAGTCCTCCCCCCCGAGCCGGTCGTTCCCCTCTCCGGAAGGGATCGACCCACGGACCCGCCCCGGCGGGATCCGAGCAAGGCCCCGTCGTCTAGTGGCCTAGGACGCCGCCCTCTCAAGGCGGTAACGGCAGTT
>JAFMJM010000247.1 GCA_017853455.1 Acidimicrobiia bacterium
GGCTCCGGCTCGGGACCGGCGTCACCGCCCCGGACGACGTTGCGCCGGCGGGCCGGCACCAACGCGGCCACCGTGCCGAGCCCCACGAGCGCGCCGCCGATCCACAGCCACACGGTCATCGGGTTGATCGCCACCCCGATGGTCACCCGGTCGCTGGAGGTCGGAGCCGACACCAACGTGAGGTAGATGTCGCGCAGCAGCCCCGTGTGCACCGACGGCGTGCCGACCCCGCTCATCATCGACGGGAACATCGACACCGACGGCGCGTACGTACCGATCGCGTGGCCGTCACGCGAGATCGCGATCTCGGCGCTCACCGTCCGCTTCTGGGCGTCGGCGGTGACGGTCCGCTTCACGTAGGTGAAGTCGTATCCCGCCACGGTGCCCGTGCGGCCCCGGGTCAGGCGCAGCTCCGACTTCGTCGTGAACGCGCTCGACGCCGCCAGCGCCACCGCGATCGCGACGATCCCGAGGTGCACCACCAGCCCGCCGTAGAGCCGCGGGCTGCCCCGCACCGCCCGCACCGGCGCCGTCCACCACGACGACCCGGCCGACACCTGCGCCCGGGTTCCGATCCAGAACTGGCGCACGATCGCCGCCAGCGCGAACGCCGCCAGCGCGAACGCCAGCAGCGTCCAGATCCCCTGCACCCCGGCCACGACCGACACCACCAGCACCACGACCCCGAACACCGCCGGCCCGAGGAGCCGGCGTCGGAGCACCTCGCCCGACACCGCCCGCCACGGCAACGCCGGTGCCACCGCCATCAGGAACAGCAGCGCGATCCCGAGCGGCGTGGTCATCCGGTCGAAGTACGGCTCGCCGACCGAGAGGTTCTGGTTGCGCAGCGCCTCGGCCAGCAACGGATAGACGGTGCCGAGCAGCACCACCACCGCCATCGCCGCGAACAGCAGGTTGTTGACGAGGAACGCCGCCTCGCGCGACACCGGGCTGTCGATGCGACCCGGCGCGCGGATGCGGTCACCGCGCCAGGCGATGAGACCGATGCTCCCCGCCGCGACGACCGCCAGGAACGACAGCAGCCACGGACCGATCGTCGACTGCGAGAACGCGTGCACCGAGTTGAGCACGCCCGACCGCGTGAGGAACGTGCCCAGGATGGTCAGGCAGAACGTCGCCACGACCAGCGACAGGTTCCAGACCCGCAGCATCCCGCGGCGCTGCTGGACGATCACCGAGTGGATGAACGCCGTCGCGGTGAGCCACGGCAGCAGCGACGCGTTCTCCACCGGGTCCCAGGCCCAGTAGCCGCCCCACCCGAGCACCTCGTAGCTCCACCACGCACCGAGCACGATCCCGACCGACAGGAACCCGAACGCCACCAGCGTCATCCGCCGGGTCTCGGCGATCCACCCCTCGTCGAGCCGACCCGTGATCAGCGCGGCGATCCCGAACGCGAACGGGATCGTCATGCCGACGTACCCGAGGTACAGCATCGGCGGGTGGAACGCCATCAACGGATGGTTCTGCAGCAAGGCGTTGGGGCCCCGGCCGTCGGCCGGTGGGTTGGGCAGCCGGTGGAACGGGTTCGCCGGTCCGAGCGTCAGCGCCAGGAAGAACAGCACCACGACGAAGCCCACGATCAACGCCCACGACACCAGCGGATCGGCGAGCCGGTCGCGGAAGTGGCGGACCGTGTACGCCAGGTAGCCGGCGAGCAGCAGGATCCAGAGCAGGATCGACCCCTCGAGCGCGGCCCACAGTCCGGTCACCGAGAACAGCAGCGGCGTCCCCCGCGCGTTGTTCTCCGCCACGTACTGCAACGAGAAGTCGTGCGTGACGAGTGCCCACTCCATCGCGGCGACCGCCAGGGCCGCCCCGACCAGGACCACCAGCACGTACCGACGGCCCAGGCGCAGCAGGCGCTCGTCGCGTCGCCGGATCCCGATCCCGAGCACCACGATGCCGAGGAGCGCCCCGGCCGCGCCCAACGCCAGCGCCAGGACCCCGAGCTGGGCCTTCACTGGCCGAACTTCACCTTGGGCGGCGTGTAGTTGTTGCCGTGTCGGATCATGATCCGGTCGGAGTCGAACGAGCCGTCGGCCGCCCAGTGGCCCTCGCAGACGACCGGCACCTTGTCGTCGAACAGGGTCGGCAGGTCGCCGACGTGGGTCACCTCGACCGTCTTCTTGCCGTCGGTGACCTCGAAGTCGACCCCCCGGCGGGTCTCGGTCGACGAGCCCGGCACGACGGCCCCGGCCAGCCGGAACCGGGCGTCACCCTGCGACGGCCGCGACTTCACGGCCTCGGAGACCGTCCGGTAGTAGACGACGTTGCCCGACAGCGCGACACCGAGCACCACGATCGCGATCACCGCTGCCGCGCACAGGGACAGGGCGATCACCGACCGCCGCTTCGCGGGCGTCACGGGGTCGGACCGCCCGTCGGGTCAGCGGTCGGGTCGCCCGCCGGCGGCACGGTCCGCTCGGCCCGCCGCAGCCGCAGCAGCACCGAGAGCCAGTACCCCACCAGAACGGCCGCGGTGATGACCCACCCGGCGACGACGAACCCGGCGTCACTCACGACGTCACCCCCACGGCACCGCGCACGCGGTCGGCGATGGCGGCGTCGAGCTCACGGGTCTCGCGGTCCTCGTCGAGCGCCTCGAGCCGGTACCGCAGGTCGAGGAGGTACACGTAGAGCACGGTGAACGCCAACACGCCGAGCCAGAGGGCCAGCGCCATCGTGCCGTGGATCTCGGCGTCGAGCTTCTCGTTGAAGACCGTGCCCTGCTGGTGCAGCGTGCGCCACCAGGTGACCGAGAAGTGCACGATCGGCACGTCGACGAACGCGATCAACGCCGCGATCGCACTGCGCTTCGCGCGCACGTCCGTCGCGGCGGGCACCCGCCGCAGCGCCAGGTAGCCCACGTAGAGGAAGAACAGCACCGCCGTCGTGACCAGCCGGGCGTCCCACGCCCACCAGACCCCCCAGACCGGCCGGCCCCAGATCGAACCGAGCACCAGGGTGAGGCCGGTGAACACCACGCCCAACTCCGCCGACGCACCGGCGATGCGGTCCCAGACGAGCGATCGGGTCCGGGGCCACAGGTAGAGGAGCGACGTGATCGACGTCACGCCGAACGCCACGTACGCGATCCAGGCCGCCGGGACGTGGACGTACATGATCCGCTGGGCGTCACCCTGGACGGCGTCGGGCGGCGCGACGAACAGGCCCACCACCACGAGGGCCACCAGCGACGCCAGAGCGGCGGCACCGAACACCCGTCGGACCCACGGGTTGAGGAGGCGTTCCGTCGTCGACGGCGTGGTGGCGCTCACGACTCCTCCAAGAGCGGCCCGAAGGCCAGCATTCCGATCCCGACGAACAACACCGCGAAGACTCCGAGGAGCCCGACCCACGGCCAGGCGTCGGAGGTGGCGCCGTCGATCGACGCCTCCCACGCCCGGGTGGCGCCCAACAGCACCGGTGCGACCACTGGAAGCATCAGCACCGGCACGAGCGTCTCCCGGGCCCGGATCCCCGCAGCGAGGACGCCGTAGAGGGTACCGGCGGCCGCCAGACCCACCGTCGCGGCGACGGCGGCCAGCGCCAGGGGCACGACGGCCCCCAGGTGCACGTCGAACAGCACCACGATCCCCGCGGTGAGCAGCACCTCGAACACCGCCAGCTCCACCGCCAGGGCCAGGGCCTTGCCCAGGAAGACCGACGACGGGTCCAGCCCCGACAGCCGCAGGCCGTCACGGGCGGCGTTCTCCGACTCGATGCCGAACGACCGGGAGATCGCGAGCAACGCCGACAGCAGGACCGTCACCCAGAACAGCCCCGGAGCGACCCGCCGCAACACCCCCCGGTCGGGGTCGAGCGCGAAGGCGAACAGGAGCAGCACGATCACGCCGAACGGCAGGATCTGCTGCGAGACCACACGGGCCCGCCGCTCGATCCGCAGGTCCTTGCCCGCCACGATCCCGGCCTCGCGCCAGATGCTCACCGGACCACCCCCGGTTCGC
>JAFMJM010000248.1 GCA_017853455.1 Acidimicrobiia bacterium
AGCGGTCGGTCGTGTTGGTGACGAGCGCCGTGGCGTCGGCCTCCTCGTAGAACATGGTCGGCATGTCGGAGGTGTACGAGCGCCGGTAGAGCTGCTTGGAGATGCCCAGGCTGCGGGTGGGGCCGGCCGCGATGCGGGTGGCCAGCTCGAGCGCGGTGGCGTCGAGCTCTTCGGCGGGCACCAGACGGTTGACGCACCCCCACTCGGCGATGGTCTCCGACGTGATCGTCTCGGAGAGGAGCATCGCCTCGTTGAGCCGGTGGAACGGCAGCACCTTGGGCAGGAAGAACGGGTCGCCGGCGTGGGGGACCATGCCGCGGCGGGAGAACACGTGGGTCCAGCGGGCGCCGTGGGCGGCCACCACGATGTCGGCGAGCAGCGCCAGCATCCAGCCCGCCCCGGCGGTCGTGCCGTTGACCGCGCTGACGACGGGCGTCTCCATCTCCCAGTAGGTCTTGAACAGCTGCTGGAAGGGCCGCACCGCCCGGCGGTAGTCCATCTGGCTCGGCGGCTTGGTGATGGCGCTCTTGCCGCCCGCCGGGGCGAGGTCACCGCCCGAGCAGAACGTGCGGTCCTCGCCGGTGACGATGAGGCAGCGGATCTCGGGGTCGTCGTCGACGTCGAGGAAGGTCTGCTCGAGTTCGTCGCGCATGACGAGGCTGATGCCGTTCTTGGCCTCGGGGCGGTGGAGCCGGACGCGCAGGACGGCGCCCTCACGCTCGAGCAACAGGGTCTCGGGGGATTCGATCATGGGCGGCACGATACCGGACCCGGTCGACCACCCCGGCTCTGCCGTTTGGACGTTTCGGGGGCCCCTGGCCCCACGAAACGTCCAAACGACGGGGGTGGACGAAGGGGGTGCGGTCGGCTCAGCGGGCGGTGTCGATGAGGCCGTAGCGGCGTCGGATCACCTTGTCGAGGGTGCCGAACAGCACCGAGTCGACCACGATCCCGATCACGAGGATCACGATCATCACCGAGATGAGCCCGGCGGTGTCGAAGACCTGGCGGTTGGCGTCGAGCAGCCCGCCGAGGGTGCGGTTGCCGGCGATGAGCACCAGCAGCTCGCCCGCGAGCAGGCTGCGCCAGGCGAACGCCCAGCCCTGCTTGAGCCCGTTGACGAACGCCGGGAGGGCGGCGGGCAGGATCACGTGGCGCAGGCTGGCGAACCCGCGGGCACCCAGCACCCGACCGGCCCGCAGCAGCACCGGCGGGATGTGGTCGACCCCACCGATGAGCCCGTTGGCGATCGACGGCGCCGCCCCGATCACCACCACGAAGTAGATGGCGCCCTCGCTCAGCTTGAACAGCACGATGGCGAGCGGGAACCAGGCGATCGACGGCATCGTCTGCAGGCCGGTGATCATCGACCCGAGACCGGCCCGGAGCACCTTGGAGCGCGATACGAGGGCGCCCAGCACGACCCCGATCACCAGCGCCAGGGCGAATCCCACGACGGCCCGCTGGAGCGTCGTGAGGCTGCCCTCGACCAGCGCGCCGAAGTCGGACGTCAGCTTGGAGAAGACCTTGGCGGGGCCGGGGAGCACGTACTCGGGCCGCCAGCCCGACCACACCACGACCTGCCAGATGAGCAGCGCCAGGGCGATCGCGACGAGCTTCGGCCAGGTGGCCGCCCAGGCCGTCCGGACCCGGAGGCGGCTGCGGGAGGGGCCGGTCTCGAGGGCGTCGAGGCCGGCGAGCTCGGCGTCGAGGTCGGTGGCCGCGGTCGGCGGGGTCTCAGTGGTCGCCATGGCGGCGCACCTCCGCACGGAGCCGGTCGGTGATGGTGGCGGCCTGCTCGGCCACCACCGCGGAGTCCATGCGGCGGGGACGCGGGATGCCGATCTCCCATTCGGCGGCGACCCGGCCCGGACGGCTCGACAGCAGCACCACCCGGTCGCCGAGGCGGACGGCCTCGCGCACGTTGTGGGTGACGAACACCACCGTCTTGGCGGTCGTCGACCACAGCAGCTCGAGCTCGTCGTGGAGGATGTCTCGGGTCATGGCGTCGAGGGCGCCGAACGGCTCGTCCATGAGCAGGATGTCGGTGTCCTGGGAGAGGGCCCGGGCCAGGGCGACGCGCTGACGCATCCCGCCCGACAGCTCGTGCGGGCGCTTCCTGGCGAAGTCGCGCAGGTGCACGAGATCGAGCAACTCGTCGACCTTCGCGGTCCGTTCGCGCTTGTGCACCTTGCGGAGCTTGAGGGCCAGGTCGACGTTGCCGCGCACCGTGAGCCACGGGAACAGCGCCGCCTCCTGGAACATCAGCGTGGGTCGGGAGGTCACCTCGAGGGTGCCGAGCGACGGCGCGTCGAGCCCGGCGATCAGGTTGAGGAGGGTGCTCTTGCCGCAGCCGGAGGCGCCGAGCAGGCAGACGAACTCGCCGGTGCCGACGGTGAGCGACACCCGGTCGAGGGCGTGGACCGCCTGCGGTCCGTGGCCGAAGACCTTGGAGACGTGGGAGAGGCGGATCGACGGCGACGACCACGCTGCGGACGGATCCGCGGCGGGGTCGGGCCGGACCACCTCGGGAGCGGTCGTCGTCACTTCGCCGTCGTCGTGGTGCTGGTCGATCCTGCTGCCGCCGTGGTGGGGGTCGTCGTCGCCGACGCCTTGGGGATCTTGACGGCCTTCACAGTAATGGCGGGGTCGCCGGCGGCCTTGCGCAACTGGTTGACGAGCTTGAGGTCGTAGATCTTGAACAGGTCCTTCGGGGGCTGCAGCAGGCCGACGCTCACGGCGTCCTTGGCCGACTTCTGCAGCGAGTAGGGAATCGGATCCTCGGTGAAGGTGATGGTCGAGAACGACGCCCGCACCAGCGGTGCGGCGATCGCCTTGCCGGTGATCTTCTGGATCTGGTTCGCCACCGAAGTCTCGGCCGCCTCCCGGTTCGTCTCGATGGCGGCGATGGCCTCGATGTTGGCCTGGAGGACCTGCTTCACCACCTCAGGGTGCTCCTTCAGGAACTCGGTGCGGACGATGATGTTGGTGGTGGCGTAGCGGCCGTCGGGCCACAGGTCGCGCTCGTCGACGAGCACGTGTCCGCCGCCCTCGGTGATGAGGCGGGTGGCCCAGGGCTCGATGACCCAGGCCGCGTCGATCTGACCCTGGCTGAACGCCGAGAGGGCGGTGGCGTTGTCCTGGGGCAGGATCGAGACGTCACCGCCGCCCTGGGTGTCGGTCTTGAGTCCGTGCTCCTTCAGCCACACCCGCAGGGCGACGTCCTGGGTGTTGCCGAGCTGGGGTGAGGCGACCTTCTTGCCCTTGAGGTCGGCAGGCTTGTCGATGCCGGGCTTGGCGATGAGGAACGCGCCACCCGACGCCGCACCCGAGACGACCCGCACGGCCTCGCCGCCCGACTGGACGTAGGCGTTGACGGCCGGGTTCGGGCCGATGTAGCCGATGTCGAGGGCGTCGGAGAGCAGGGCGGTGACCTCTTCGGGTCCGGCGTTGAACGTCTTGATCTCGAGCGGGTTGGAGCCGAGGTTCTTGGCGAAGATCCCCTGGTCGGCCGCGACGAGGGCCGGGGCGTGGGTGACGTTGGGGAAGTACCCGAGGCGCACCGTGACCGGGGTGGTCTGGCCGAGGGCCGGGTGCTCGGGGATGAGGGCGACCAGCGACGCGAGGGCGGTGACGGCGGCGGCGACGCCGGCCCGGATGCGGAGGCGGCGGGGGGTGCCGGAGCCGGTGGTGGTGGTCCTGGTGCGGTGGCGCACGGTGGTTCCTCTCGGTGCTGGGTTCATCGACAACGTCACCTTTGACGACTTGTCTGGTCGGGAATGCGGGGAACCATAGCAGCCCCGGACCGGGCGGTGCACCCCTGCGGGCGGTGGGGCGAATGTCGACTGATACAGTCGACATCATGTGGATCTCCCGCCGTACCGACTACGCCACCCGGGCGCTCGTGGCCCTCGTGCTCGAGCCCGAGCAGCGGCCGGTCAAGATCCAGGAGCTCGCCGAGCGCACCGACA
>JAFMJM010000249.1 GCA_017853455.1 Acidimicrobiia bacterium
GTCCTCGATCTGCATGAGGGTGACGATCGTGAACGGGTCGTAGCAGGTGAACAGGTCGACGTCGGCCGGGGTCAGCCCGGCCTCGGCGAAGGCGGCCGGTGCGGAGAAGACCGCCGGGGTCGACAGGAACGCCGACTGCTGGGCCCAGTGCGTGCCGGTGTGCGAGACGCCGAGTCCGACCCCGGCGACGGTGACGACCGGGTTCGGTCGGTCGGCGGCCCGCTCGGGGGTGGTCATGATCGAGGCGGCGCCGCCGTCGGAGATGAGGCAGCAGTCCTCCTTGCGGAACGGCGCGACGAACTGCGGCGACGCCCGGTACTGCTCGAGCGAGAGCGGCCGGTCGTGCATCACCGCCGCGGGATTGCCGTTGGCGTGGCGGCGGCAGGCCACCGCGATGGCGCCGAGCTGGTCCTCGGTGGTGCCGAACTCGTGTCGGTGGCGGCGGGCCATGGTGGCGAAGTACACGGGCTGGGGGAACCAGCCGAACGGGATCTCGAGGTTCTGCTTGAACAGGTCCTGCGCGTGGGCCTGGCCGGGGCCGCCGGTCATCTCGCCGCGCTGCGACGCCCAGGCCACCCCGAAGGTGTTGAGGACGTAGCGGGCCTTCCCCGACCGGAGGGCCTCGGCGGCGTACGCCGGGGCGACCGCCGCGCCGGTCATGCCGCCACCGCGCCGCGACTCCCAGATGTCGTGGTCGGTGCCGAACCAGGCGTGGAAGGCGGCGACGTCGAACTGCTCGGGCATCGGGACGTACATCAGACCGTCGATGTCGGTGGGGGCGAGGCCGGCGTCGGCGAGCGCCCGCTCGACCGCCTGGCCGACGATCTCGTGGGTGGTGCGGCCCGACGCCTTCGACATGTCGGCGTCGCCCACGCCGCAGACGGCGACGGCGCCGGCCGCCGCCGGCAGGTCCTCGGCGTGGCCCCAGGCGTCGGGGTCGGGGGAGCGCACGTCAGGCCCCGGCCGGCCGGTCGCCGACGATGCCGGCGGCGGCGAGCCGGTCGAGCTCGGCATCGTCGAGTCCGAGCAGGCCGCCCAGCACCTCGGCGTTGTGCTGACCGAGGGTGGGCGCCGGCCGCCGCAGCCACGGCCCCGCGTTGCCGGCGAACCGCCAGGGCGCGTTGGGGATCGCGGTCGGGCCGGTGACCGGGTGGTCCTCGACCTCGAAGAACCCCCGGTGGACCAGTTGCGGATTGGCGGAGATGTCACGGGGGTCGACGGCGTGGGCCGCGGGCACCCCGGCGGCGGTGAGCCGGTCGGCGAGGACGGCGGCACGGTCGGTGCGGGCGAAGTCGGCCAGGTGGCGGTCGAGGAGGTCGTGCGCGGCCCGTCGCCCCGCGGCGGTGGCGAGGGCCGGGTCGCGGGCCCACTCGGGGTCGCCGAGCACCGAGCGCAGGGCGTCCCACTGGTCGTCGGTGGCGACGGCCACGGCCAGCCACTCCTCGGGCTCGGCGCACTCGTAGAGGCCCTGCGGCGCGGCGACCGGACCGCGGTTGCCGTCGCGGTGGAGCAGGGTGCCCGAGGCGCCGTACTCGACGATCGCCTCGGCGGCGACGTTGAGCGCCGCCTCGATCATGGTGACCTCCACCAGGCGACCCTCGCCGGTGCGCTCGGTCTCGGCGAGGGCGAGGAAGGTGGCGAACACGGCGTGGGCCGCGGCGAGCGGGTCGCACGCGCCGCGGGGCAGCACCGGCGGTCCGTCGGCCCAGCCGGTGAGCCAGGCCATGCCGGTGATCGACTCCATCGACTGGGCGAACCCGGTGCGCTCGCGCCACGGGCCGTCGAGCCCGAACGCCGGCATGCGGGTCATGACGAGGCGCGGGTTGACGGCGTGGAGGGCGTCGAACCCGAGCCCGAAGTTGTCCATCACGCGCGGGGTGAAGTTCTCGATCAGCACGTCGGACTGCTCGACCAGGCGGAGCAGGAGCGCGCGGCCCTCGGGGTCGGTGAGGTCGAGGGTGATGCCGCGCTTGGTGTTGTTGGCCCCGTGGTAGATGAAGCCCCACTCCCACCAGCGGTCCTCCGACGGCGGGCGCGCCGCGGAGTAGCGCATCAGGTCGGGCCGGGTGACCGACTCCACCTTGATGACGTCGGCGCCGAGGATCGCGAGGAGGTGGCCGGCGGCGGGTCCGGCCCACCAGGCGGTGAGGTCGAGCACGCGCACGCCGTCGAGGGGGAGGCGCCGCTCACCCGTCGGCGGCGCTGCGGGGCGAGGCTCCCAGCCGATGGCGCCCGTGTGCTCGCCGAGGCCGGGCGCACGCCGGAACGGCGTCGGCTCGCACCCGCCGATCCGGTAGGGGACCCGGGGCTGGAGGAACCGACCCGACGGCGACTCCACGAAGGTGCCCCGGGCGGCGAAGTGGTCGAAGCCGGTGACCGTCGCGCCGTTGCCGACCGGCCCCGACGGCACCCGCATCAGCTCCGCTTCGGCGAGGGCCTCGACGTTGGTGCGGGCGGTCGTCCACTCGTGGACCATGGTGAGGAACTCGTCGCGCCGTCGGGCCCGGCCGGCGTGCCCGAACCAGTCGGCCTCCTCGAGCTGCTCGGGGTGCCCGATCATGACCAGGAAGTCCTGGAGCTGCTGCGCGCTGTTGGTGGTGAAGCAGACGTAACCGTCGGCGGTCGGCTCGATCGACGGGGTCTCGACGGTCCGCGGGGGCACGGGCACGGGCGGCCGGCCGAGCATGTCGGCCATCACCGACGAGTAGGTGATCATGGTGAGGCCCATCACCGGGAGTCGGGCGAGGTCGATGTGCTCGCCGTGTCCGGAGCGGCGCGCCGTGCGCAGCGCGGCCACGACCCCGAGTGCTCCGTAGGTGCCGGTGACCCACTCGCCGAGGCGGCCGCCGGCGGCGAACGGCGGGGCGTCGAGCAGGCCGCGCGAGGCGATGGTGCCGCAGTCGGCCTGCAGGGTGAACTCGGTGGCGGGCCGGTCGCGCCACGGGCCGTCCTGGCCGTAGTCGCTGACCGACACGATCACGAGGTCGGGACGGGCGGCGTGGAGGTCGGCGACGGGAAAGGTGCCGGGCGGTGCCTCGTGGACGACGACGTCGGCGGCGAGGCACAGGTCGCGCACCGCCGGGTCGGCGATCGTGCCGACGACGCCCCGGCGGGTCGTCTGGAGGAACTCGAAGAGCGCCCCGGGCTCGCCGGCCGTCGCCGAGGCCCCCCAGCGGCGCAGCGGGTCGCCGTCGGGCGGCTCGACCTTGACGACGTCGGCCCCGGCGTCCGCGAGCAGCTTCGTGCAGTACGGGCCGGTGATCCCGGTCGAGAGGTCGACGACGCGCACTCCGTGCAGCACGCCCGGATCATTGCACCGGGCGGGGGCGCCCGCCACACCCGGTCGGGACCTAGGCTCCGGCCCGTGACGGTGCGCATCGGCATCCTGGGAGCGGCGAAGATCGCCCCGACGGCGGTGGTCCGACCGGCCCGCGACCTGCCGGGGGTCGAGGTGGTGGCGGTGGCGGCCCGTCATCCCGCCCGGGCCGCCGCGTTCGCCGCGAAGCACGCGATCCCGACCGTCCACGACTCCTACGCGGCCCTGATCGCCGACCCGGACGTCGACGCCGTCTACAACCCCCTGCCCAACGGGCTCCACGGCCACTGGACCGTGGCGGCGCTCGAGGCCGGCAAGCACGTGCTCTGCGAGAAGCCGTTCGCCGCCGACGCCGCCGAGGCCTCCGCCGTGGCGGCGGTCGCCGACGCCGCCCGGGCGCAGCACGGACTCGTGACCATGGAGGCGTTCCACTACCGCTACCACCCGCTCGCCGACCTGATGGTCGCCATGCTCCGCGACGACCGCATCGGGCGGGTGCGCCACCTCGAGGCCCGGGCGATCGTGCCCTACCTCCCGGCCGGCGACATCCGCTTCGACCCCACGCTGGCGGGCGGCGCCCTGATGGACATGGGGTGCTACGCGGTGCACCAGGTGCGCACCGCCGCCGGCGCCGAGCCCGAGGTGGT
>JAFMJM010000026.1 GCA_017853455.1 Acidimicrobiia bacterium
CACCGGGCCCGAGGGGCTCGTCGTCACGGACCGCATCGCGCAGCGACGCGAAGAACGCGTCGTCGTCGAGCTGGGCACCACCGGGCTCGGGGGCGGTACCGGCCCACGCGGGCTCGGCCGGTGCGGCCGGAGCCGGGGCCGGGGCCGGAGCGGGCTCGCCCCAACCGGTGGGCTCCGCTCCCCAGCCACCCTCGAGGGGCAGCTCGGCGGGCTCGGCGACCACCACGGCCTCCTCGTAGGTCTCCACCTCGTACTCGACCACCGGCACGGGGGCGGTCGGGTCGGGCAGGGCGGCGGGCGGCTCCGGCAGGGCCGGCGGCTCGGGCTCCTCGACGGCGAACGTCATGCCCTCGGTGCGCAGCACCGGACGCACCGGAGCGACGATGCCGTCACCGGTGGTCTGCGACAGGTGCTCGAGCTCGGCCTCGATGGCCCGCCGCACCCGGGCCCGGTAGTCGGTGGCGAACCGGACGAGGGCGTCGACGTCGGAGGTGAGGGCGTCGCGGGTGGAGGCGAGCTGGGAGATCTCGGCCTCGATGCGGCGCCGTTCGGTCTCGGCGATGCGCCGGGCCGTCGTCTCGGCCTCGCTCACCATGGCGTGCGCCCGGGACTCGGCCTCGGTCGTCAGCTGGTGGGCGCGGGCCTGGGCCTCCGACAGCGCCTCGTCGGCGGCACGCTGCGCCAGGATCAGCGTGCGTTGGATCACGTCACCGCTGCCGGCGGGCACCGCGGCCGGAGCCGGTGCCGGCACCGGGGCGGGCGCCGCGACGGGCGCGGCTGCGACGGCCGGCGCCCCGGCGCGGGCGCTCGTCGACGCGAGGCGCTCCTGGAGGATGCGGATCTGGTGCTCGAGGTGCTCGATCGTCGATGCGGCGCGCTCGAGCAGCTCGTCGACGTCGTCGCGGTGGTAGCCCCGGAAGGCTTCCCGAATCTCGACGTCGCGCAGTTCCTGGGGGGTCACGTCCATGGGGCGCAATGCTACCGATGGCCCGCCCGACCGGCGTGCACCACTCCCGATCCGGCCACCGTGGCCGTCGAACCCGGGATCAGCAGATGACGCCCTGGATCAGGAACAGGGCGAACACGAGCACCAGGAACGACAGGTCGATCATCCCGACCGTCGGCACGATCCTGCGCAACGGGGCCAGCGCCCACTCGGTGAGGTCGGTCAGGACCCGGTTGGCGGTGGCGAGGCCCGACCCGGGGCGGACCGGGAACCACGACAGGACCGCCCGCAGGAACAGGACGACGATGAAGACCGTGATGAGGTTGCAGAGGATCTCGGAGAGGGACACCGATCAGTCCCGGTACAGGCCGCGCGCGGAGAGGCGCTCCTTCTCCTCCTCGGAGACCTCGACGTTCGTCGGGGTGAGCAGGAACACCTGGTCGGCCACCCGCGACATCGAGCCACCGACGCCGTAGGCCAGACCACTGGCGAAGTCGATCAGCCGCCGCTGGAGGTCGCGGGGCACACCCTGGAGGTTGACGATCACCGGCTGGTTGACCTTGAGCCGGTCCCCGATCTCCTGGGCGCTGTTGAAGCCGTGCGGCTCCACGACGTGGACCCGGGCCGAGCCGGCGGTGCGTAGCACCCCGCCCGTCGACACGGTCACCGCCGAGGGCTGGACCGTCGGGGTGTCGCGCGGGATCGTCCGGACGGTGGGCTCGTTGCCGTAGGGCTCCGGAGCGGAACGGACCACCCGGATGTCGCCCGGACCGTCGGACGTCCGGCCGTCGTGGCCCCGGGGCGTCTCGGGCCGGCTCGGGAGCGCGTCGTGCCCGTGGTCGTCGTCGAAGCCGTCGTCGTAGTAGACGTCGTCGTCCTGGAGGCCCAGATAGACCATCGCACGGCGCATGAACGATGCCATGGGTCGACAGGGTACCGCCGCACCCGCGGGCGGCCGTGGCACCCGGTCAGCGGTGCCCGAACAGGAGGCTCCCGACCCGCACCAGGGTGGCGCCCTCCTCGACCGCCACCTCGAAGTCGCCGCTCATCCCCATCGAGCACTCGGGCAGACCCAGGTCCCGGGCCCGGGCCGCCAGATCGGCGAAGAAGGGTCGGGGATCGGTCCCGGCGGGCGGCACGGTCATCAGACCGACCACGTCGAGCCCGGCGGCGCGGGCCTCCCCGACCAGCCCGGCGACCTCGGCCGGGGCGCAACCCGCCTTCTGGGCCTCGCCCGCCTGGTTGACCTCGACGAGCACCCGGGCGGCCGGGGCCCGCTCGGCGAGCACGGGGACCAGTGCGGACCGGTCGACCGTGTGCCAGCACGAGACCCACGGGGCCAGGGCCTTGACCTTGTTGCGCTGGAGCGGGCCGATGAAGTGCCAGGTCGGGGCCAGGTCGGCGAGGTCGGGGGCCTTGGCCAGCAGCTCCTGGGCGCGGTTCTCGCCGAGGTCGGTGCAACCGGCGGCCAGGAGGGGGCGGATGCGCTCCACCGGGACCGTCTTCGAGGCGGCCACCACCGTGACCGCCGCCGGGTCGCGGCCGACCCGCTCGGCCGCCGCCGCCACCCGCCGGAGCACGTCAGCCCAGGCGACGGCCACGCCGCTCACGGGAGCCAGGCCACGAGCGCCTGCCGACCGGTCCGTGCGTCGCGCCGGTGGGAGAAGTAGCGCCGGTCGGCGGCGGTGCAGACACCGTCGTCCGCGACGTCGGGCACCCCGACCTCCGCCAGCGCCACCCGGATCCCGGCGGGCACGTCGAGGGCGGGGGTGCCGGTGGTGGTGCGCCCGGCGACGGTCGGGCCGAACCGGTCGACGAGGCGGGCGAGGTCGTCGGGGCCGAACTCGTAGGCCGCGGGTCGGATGCAGGGGCCGACCGCGGCACGGACCTCACCCGACCCGATCTCGCGGAGGCGCTCGACCGCCCGGGCGAGCACCCCGGCGGCCAGCCCCCTCCAGCCGGCGTGCACGACGCCCACGCCGACGTCGTCGGCCAGGAGCACCGGAGCGCAGTCGGCGGTCATCACGACCAGGGTCACGCCGCGCTCGACCGTCACGGCGGCGTCGGCTGCCGGCGGGACCGCCGGAGCGGGACCGACCGCGGTGACGACCTCGGCGCCGTGCACCTGGTCGAGGAACCACCACCCGCCGGGGTCGAGCCCCAGGCGGTCGGCGAGCCGGGCCCGGTTGCGGGCCACGGCGTCGGGATCGTCACCGACGTGGCCCGCGAGGTTGGCGGAATCGAAGGGCGGACCGGAGGTCCCTCCGACACGATCGGTCCAGACGGCGCGGGCGGCGCCGAGGCGACGCTCGATCAGCGCAGGAACTCGGGGACGTCGAAGTCGTCGTCGCCCCCGTCGGCCTCGGGCTCGGGCTCCTCGAAGGTGCCGCCCAGGAGGGACCGGCCGATGCCCCGGCGCGGAGAGCGCGTGTCGCGCGACTCCCGGGGCTCGAGCGGCTCGCGGGGCTCGCGCGACTCACGGGACTCGCGGGCCGACGGTGCGAGGGGGCGCTCGGTGAGCCGCTCCCCCTCGAAGCGGTCGAAGCCGGCCGCGATGACCGTGATGCGGACCTCGTCGCCCATGTCGTCGTCGACGACCGTGCCGAAGATGATGTTGGCGTCGGGGTGGGCCGTGCCGCGCACGATCTCGGCCGCCTCGTTGACCTCGAAGAGGCCCAGGTCGGACGGCCCGGAGATGTTGAGCAGCAGGCCACGCGCCCCCTCGAGGCTGGCCTCGAGGAGCGGGCTGGAGATCGCCGCCCGGGCGGCGTTGACCGACCGGTTGTCGCCCGAGCCGTAGCCGACGCCCATCAGGGCGGTGCCGGCGTTCTGCATGATCATGCGCACGTCGGCGAAGTCGGTGTTGATGAGGCCGGGCGTCGTGATCAGGTCGGTGATGCCCTGCACGCCGTGGAACAGCACGTCGTCGGCCATGCGGAACGCCTGGAGCATCGACGTGCGGTCGTCGGCGGCGTCGAGCAGCCGGTCGTTGGGGATGACGATCAGGGTGTCGACCTTCTCGCGCAGCGCCTGGATGCCGGCATCGGCCTGGACGGCCCGGCGCCGACCCTCGAACCCGAACGGCCGGGTGACGATGGCGATGGTCAGCGCACCGAGACCGCGGGCGATCTCGGCGATGATCGGGGCGGCGCCCGTACCGGTGCCGCCACCCTCGCCCGCGGTGATGAACACCATGTCGGCGCCGCGCAGGACCTCTTCGATCTCGTCACGGTGGTCCTCGGCGGCCTGGCGACCCACGTCGGGGTCGGAGCCGGCACCGAGCCCACGCGTGAGCTGGCGGCCGATGTCGAGCTTGACGTCGGCGTCGCTCATCAGCAGCGCCTGGGCGTCGGTGTTGACCGAGACGAACTCGCACCCCTTCAGCGACGCCTCGATCATGCGGTTGATGGCGTTGCCCCCGCCGCCGCCGCAGCCGACGACCTTGATCACGGCGAGGTAGTTCTGCGGCTCAGCCAGCATCACCCGTTCCCTTCGTCGCGCCCACGACGGGCTCCACGGACTCCCCATTCTTCCCCGAGGAGCGCCCCAGTGGGTGGACCCCCCGCCGGACGCGGTTCAGCCGCTCACCGGGGACGACGGGACGCTGACGTCGAGGTAGGTCGGCAGGGCGTCGCCCAGGGTGGCCAGGACCGCCGCGGCCACCCGCGACTTGGTCGCCACCCCGACGGGCCGGCCGAACCGGACCTGGGGACCGTCGGCCACCTGGACGACCAGGGACCCGTCGTCGATCGCCACCGACGCCGCCCGGGTGGCCAGGTCGGGGGTGAGCGCGCCGGCGGCCCGGGCCAGCACCCGCGGGGCGATGTGACCACCGGGCCGGGCCAGGTCGGCCGCCCCCTGCAGCTCGGGGATCGCGCCGGGCTGCTGATCGGCCGACCACAGGACCTGCCCGGTCCGGTCGACCACGAGGTAGTGCGGCGGGGCCCCGGAGGGCCCCGGCACCGTCACCCGACCGACCGGCACCCGGGGCTCGACGGTGATGCGCACCGTGTGCGGCCACGACCGCCGGACCCGGGCCCGGGAGACCCACGGCAGGCCCTCGACCCGGCCGGACACCCGGCCCGGCCACACGAGGGCCAGGGCGTCTCCGGCGTGCACCCCCGAGGCCCGACGCACGGCGGGCTCGCGTCCGCCGATCGCGCCCACCACCTCGATCCGGGTCACCTCGAGCAACGGCGACCCGAGGACCACCCACCCGACGAGCACCGCCCCGGCCAGCGTGCCGACGACGATCCAGCGCCGACGACGCCGTCCGGCGGCGTCCCGTCCGGGAGCGGACGTCCCGGCGGTCTTCCCGGCAGACTTCCCGGCGGTCTTCGCGGCGTTCTTCTTCGGCGGCTCGGCGGTGGCCTTCCCCCCCGACCTCCTCTCCCCCGACCCCTTCGCCGGCGTCCGCCGACCGGCCGGGACACCGGACCGGCGCGGTGGGTCCGGGCGCTCCGGGGAACGCCGACGGGGCGGGCCGGTCACCCGGCCCCGTCGAAGCCGACCAGGCGCAGCTCGGGCTCGAGGAGCACGCCCGACGCCGCCAGCACCCGCTCACGCACCGCCACCACCAGCGCGTGGACGTCGTCGGCGCGCGCGTCCGCCTCCGCCTGGATGAAGTTGGCGTGCTTCTCCGACACCACGGCGCCCCCCACCCGCAGACCCTTGCACCCGGCCGCCTCGATGAGACGACCGGCGGCGTCCCCCGGTGGGTTCTTGAACACCGAGCCACCGTTGGCCCCCCCGGGCTGGTGCTCCCGGCGCCACCGCACGATCTCGTCGAGGCGGGCGGCGCAGGCATCGGGGTCGTCGGGTGTCACCACGAACTCCGCCTCGGTCACGACGTCGCCGGACCCGAGGTCGGAGTGCCGGTAGGTCAGGCCCAGATCCGCACCGTCGAGCCGCCGGAGCGGCCCGCCGCGGATCGATGCGACCGTTGCCGACACGAGCACGTCGCGGGTCTCGCTCCCGTGGCCGCCCGCGTTCATCCGCACGGCGCCACCGACCGAGCCGGGGATGCCGACGTAGAACTCGAGTCCGGTGCGCCCGGCGGCGGCGGCCCGGCGGGCCAGGACCGGCAGGGCCACCGCTCCCCCGGCCCGCACCCGGTCGACACCGACCTCCACCGCCTCGAAGTCGCCGGTCAGCACGAGTCCGACGCCGTCGAAGCCCCGGTCGGCCACGAGGAGGTTGGAACCCCGCCCCACCACCAGCACACGGACGTCGGCGGCGTCGGCCAGCACCGCCCCGACCCGGGCCAGGGCGGCGGCGTCGGGCACCCGCACGACGACCGCCACGGGGCCCCCGATCCGGTAGGTCCCGAGATCACCGGCGGGGACGTCGCGCGCGACCCCATCCGGGACGGCCCCGGCGAGGGCGACCGCGAGGGCGTCGGGGATCATCCGTCGTCGGCCCCGAGCCAGACGTCGGGGACCGTGGTCAGGTCGCCGGCCCCGAGCGTGAGCAGGACGTCGCCGGGCCGGGCGAACCGGGGCGTGTGGGCCACCACGTCGGCCCGCCGCGGCAGGTAGACGACGTCGGCGTCGGGATGGGCGTCGAGCACCGCCTGGAGCACCAGGCGTCCCGAGACGCCCGGGCGCGGGCTCTCGCCCGACGCGTAGACGTCGGTGAGCACCAGGACGTCGGCGTCGGTGAAGGCGTCGGCGAAGTCCCGCCAGAGGTTGGCCGTGCGTGAGTACCGGTGGGGTTGGAACACCGCGATCACCCGAGACCACCCGCCGTCGCGCGCGGTGCGCAGCGCGGCCCGGACCTCCGACGGGAGGTGCGCGTAGTCGTCGACCAGCGTCACCCCGTCGAGGTCGCCGCGGAACTCGAAGCGGCGGGCGACACCTCCGAACCCCGCCAGGGCCCGCGCCACGGCGTCGAACGGCACGCCGATCTCGGTGGCGAGCGCCGCCGCGCCGACGGCGTTGAGTGCGTTGTGGGCGCCCGGGACGGGCAGGACGAACTCCCCGAGCGGCGCACCGTCACGGGTCAGCACGATGCGGCTGCCGTGCCGACCGCCGTCGCGCTCGACGATGCGGTAGTCGGCGTGGGCGGCGGTTCCGTAGGTGCGCGCCCCGGTCCGGGCGGCGAGGGCGGCGGCGTTGGGCTCGTCGGCGCAGACCACGCACGGGCCCGACACCTGACCGACGAACCGGTCGAACGCGTCGACCAGCGCGGCGAACGAGCCGTAGTGGTCGAGGTGGTCGGCCTCGACGTTGGTGACGATCGCCGCCTCGGCCGGCAACTCGAGGAAGGTGCCGTCGCTCTCGTCGGCCTCGACCACGAACCACTCACCGTCGTCGTGGGCGGCGTTGGTCCCGACCTCGTTGACGTCGCCGCCGATGACGAACGTCGGGGCCCAGCCGGCGCCGCGCAACACCAGTGCGAGCATCGACGACGTCGTGGTCTTGCCGTGGCTCCCGGCCACCGCGATGCCGCGCTTGGTGGCGACCAGCGCCCGCAGCGCCTCGGCGCGCCGGTGCACCGGGATCCCCCGGCGCCCGGCCTCGACGACCTCGGGGTTGGTGGACGGGATGGCGGTCGACACCACGACGGCGTCGACCTCGGGCCCGACGTTCTCGGCGGCGTGCCCGATGCGGGCGTCGATGCCCGCCGCACGCAGGCGGGTGGTGACGCGCGACTCCTTCAGGTCGGAACCCGAGACGGTGTGGCCCATGCGCGCCAGCACCGTGCCGATGGCGCTCATCCCGGCACCGCCGATCCCCACGATGTGGACGTGACGGGGCGACGACAGGTCGAGGCGGACGACGTCAGCGGGCACGGGCGGTCTCCTCCACGAGATCGGCGACACGGGCCGCGGCGTCGGGACGGGCGAGCCCCCGCGCGGCGTCGGCCATGGCGGCTCGGCGACCGGGGTCGCGCAGGGCGTCGAGCTCGTCGGCGAGGCGCCGGGCGTCGCAGCGCTCGTCGGGCAGCAGGACCGCCGCGCCGGCGTCGGCCAGGGCGCGGCCGTTGGCCGTCTGGTGGTCGCTCGGCGCCCCCGGGAGGGGCACCACCACCGCCGGCTCCCCCGCCACGGCCAGCTCGGCGACGGTGACGGCCCCGGCCCGCGTGACCACGACGTCGGCCCACCGGTAGAGCCCCGGCATGTCGTCCTCGTAGGGCACCCGCTCGTAGCGCAGGGCGCCGACGGGCGGCTGGGGGTGACGTTCCATGCACCGTTGGTAGTCGCGCCGACCCGTGACGTGCCGGATGGCGGTGTCGGCCCGGTCGGCCCACGCCGTGGCCAGGTCGAGGACGGCGTCGTTGATCCGCCCCGCCCCGAGGCTCCCGCCGAACACCCCGACCCGGAAGCGGTCGGCGTCGTCGGCTCCGACCGGGGTGTCGACCGCGGCGTCGACCGGTGCGACGATCGCCGCCCGGACCGGGTTGCCCGTGCACACGGCGCCACGCAGGCGGGTGCCGGGGATCGACACCGCCGCCCGGGCACCCAACGCCACGGCCAGTCGGTTCACGACCCCCGGCGCGGCGTTCTGCTCGTGGACCACGACCGGGATGCGCAGCAGCCGGGCCGCCACCACCCCGGGCGCGGCGGCGTAGCCCCCCACGCCGAACACCACCCGCGGACGCGATCGGCGCAGGAGCGCCACGGCCCGTCCGAGCGCCGTGACCGTGTCGAGGGCCGTCCGGAGGTTCTGGCGCAGCGCCGCCCACGAGACCCGTCGCAGCAGGCCCCGCCCGGGCAGGAGGTCGATGGCGTACCCGGCGGCGGGAACCATGTCGGCCTCCATCCCGCGGGCCGAGCCGAGGAACCGGACGTCGGCGGGTGCGTGGCCCCGCCGGACGAGCTCGTCGGCCACGGCGAGCGCCGGGTACACGTGGCCACCGGTCCCTCCCCCGGTGACCACGACGAACGGGCGGTGGGTCGTCGGGGCCATCAGGTCGGCGAGGCTACGCGCGGGCCCGCCCGATGTTGGCCAACATCCCCGACGCCACCATGGTGACGATCAGCGACGACCCGCCGAACGACACGAACGGCAGGGGGATCCCCGACACCGGCAGCAGCCCGATGACCCCCGCCACGTTGATCGCCGCCTGGGAGGTGACCCAGACCACGATCCCGACGCCGAGGAGCATCGAGAACCGGTCGGGGGCCCGCAGGGCGATCGTGAGGCCGAAGGCGGCGAACCCCACGAACAGGCCGAGCACCACCAGGCAGCCGATCAGCCCGAGCTCCTCGCCGATGATCGAGAACACGAAGTCGGTGTGGGCGTTGGGGAGGAAGTGCCACTTCGCGCTCCCGGCCCCGAGGCCGACCCCGGTGACGCCACCCGAGCCGAGAGCGATCAGCGACTGGACGATCTGGTACCCGGTGTTCGACGCGTCGGCGGCGGGATGGAACAGGGTCATGACCCGCGCCCGGCGGTACGGCTCGGCGATCGCGGCGATCGCCGCCAGCCCGATCCCACCGGTGAGCAGGACCACGAGGTGCCGGGCCCGCAGGCCGCCGGCCACCAGGATCGAGACCAGGATCAGCGCGATCACGATGGCCGAGTCGAGGTCGGGCTCGATGAGCACGAGCGCCACCAGCGTCCCGCAGACCAGGGCGATCGGCTTCAGGATGGCCCAGAGGTCCCAGACCCGGTCGGCCCGTCGGGTCAGCACGTCCGCCGCGAACAGCAGGACCGCCAACTTGGCGAGCTCCGACGGCTGGAACCGGATCCACGACACCCCGAGCCAGCGACGCGAGCCGCTGACCGCGATGCCGACGTGGGGGATCAGTACGACCAGGCAGAGTCCGAGGGCGGCGATCGTGACCGGCAGGGCCAGCCGCTGCCAGCGGCGGGCGTCGAAGCGGGCGGCCACGAAGAACGCGACCACCCCGAGGCCGGTCCAGATCAACTGGCGCATGAAGACGTGCCACACCGAGCCGTAGTCGGCCATCGACACCACCGACGACGCCGAGAGGACCATGACGACGCCGAACACGTTGAGCAGGACGACCGTGGCGACGAACAGCACCGTCACGTTGGGGGTCACCGCCGGTCGGGCCTCGTGGCGACCGCCGGTCCGCGGGGCCCGGGGCGTGCGGCGCTCGGTCGCGGGGCGCTCGGCCGACCGGCGTTCGGCGCCGCTGCGGTGGACGGCGCGCGGGGTCCGGGTCGGCGACGGCCGGGTCACGACGTCACCCCGATGCGCTCGGAGACGGCCCGGGCGAAGTCGTCACCCCGCTCGGCGTAGGAGCCGTACCAGTCGAACGAGGCGCACGCCGGGGACAACAGCACGACGTCACCCGCCGACGCCAGACCGGCCGCCGCGGCCACCGCGTCGTCCATCGATCCGGCGCCCTCCACCGGGACGACGCCGGTGAACGCAGCCACCACCTCGTCGGCCGCGTCGCCGATCGCCACCACCCCGACGAGGTGGTCGGCGGCGGCCCGCAACGCCGAGAGGTCGAGCCCCTTGTTGCGGCCACCGGCGATCAGCACGACCCGAGGGAACGACCGCACCGCCGCGAGGGCGGCGTGCACGTTGGTGGCCTTGGAGTCGTCGATCCAGGTGACCCCGTGCAGTTCGGCGACCGGCTGGAGGCGGTGGGCCCCCCGGGTGAACGAGCGCAGGGCGACCGCCACCCCGTCGGGGGTGCCCCCGACCTCGAGGGCGAGGGCGGCGGCGGCGAGGGCGTTGGCGAGGTCGTGGGGGGCGGTGGCGACGAGGTCGTCGACCGCCACCAGCACGGTGCCCTCGGGCGTCACGAGGCTGCGGCCGTCGGCTCCGGTCCGGATCCGGTATCCGGCGGTGGCGTCGGGACCGACCGAGAAGGCGCGCGTGCGCCCGGGAGCGTCGGCGGCCAGCGCCGCCACGACCGGGTCGTCGGCGTTGGCGACCAGGACGTCGTCGGCGCGCTGGTGGGCGAAGACGCCCGCCTTGGCCCGGGCGTAGGCGTCGAAGGTGCGGTGCCAGTCGAGGTGGTCGGCGGCCACGTTGGTGATGACCGCCGCCCGCGGCGCGAACGCGTCCGTGACCGTCGCCAGTTGGAACGACGACACCTCGGCCACCGCGACGTCGGGCCGGTCGCGGCGCGCTTCGTCGAGCAGGGGTGCGCCGATGTTGCCCGCAGCCACCGCCGGCACGCCGCTGGCGACCAGCATCGCCACCGTCAGCTCGGTGACCGTCGTCTTGCCGTTGGTGCCGGTGACGGCGACCAGGGTGCGACCGCGGGCGGCCAGGATCTCCGCCCCGAGGTCGACCTCCGAGCGGACCGTGACCCCGGCGCGACGGGCGGCCGCCAGGAACGCGTGCCCCTCCGGGACCCCCGGGCTCGGGACGACCAGGTCGACACCGACCAGGAGGTCGGCCGCGGCCGCCTCGTCGGGGGTGGCCACGACGGGGACACCGAATTCGGCGGCGACCGCCCGACGATCCGCCGACACCGAGTCGGGACGGTCCTCGACGACCGTGACGTCGTCGCCGGCGGCGTGCGCCCACCGGACCACCGCGTCGCCGGTGAGGCCCAACCCCATCACCACGACGCGTCGACTCACTCGATGACCCCCGGGATCTTGATGAAGTCAGCGTAGAAGAGGCCGAGGCCGAGGGCGACGCATGCTCCGGCGAAGATCCACATCCGCACGATCACGGTGGTCTCGGGCCACCCGCCCACCTCGAAGTGGTGGTGGATCGGCGCCATGCGCAGCACCCGGCGACCGAACCCGCGGAACGAGATGATCTGGGCCACGACGCTCAGCGTCTCGACGACGTAGATGCCGCCCAGCACCGGCAGCAGCAGCATGGTCGATCCGACCAGCGCCAGCCCGGCCATCGCACCGCCGAGCGCCAACGACCCGGTGTCCCCCATGAAGATCTGGGCGGGGGCCGCGTTCCACCAGAGGAACCCGCCGCACGCGCCGGCGAGCGCCGCCGCCACGACCGCGTCGTCGATGGCGAGGGCGGGCACCACGCCGTAGACGCCGGGGTGGCGGAACTGCCAGAACGAGATGATCGTGAACGCGAGGAACACGAACGTGGCCGACCCGGCGGCGAGCCCGTCCATGCCGTCGGTGAGGTTGACGGCGTTGGCGGTGCCGTAGACGATCAGCACGGCGATGAAGAACCAGCCCCAGGCGGTCAGGTTGACCAGGGTCGCCCGGGTGAACGACAGATCGGTCGACACCCCCGCCCAGTGGAGCGCGAGCCAGGAGAAGGCGGCCGCGACGACCAGCAGACCGGCCGTCTTGCCCCGCTTGCGCAACCCGAGGTTGCGACCGCGCCGTACGCCGAGGTAGTCGTCGAGGAACCCGACGAAGCCCATACCGAGGACCAGGCCCATCAGCAGCAGGCCGGTGCGCGAGAACTTCAACTCGTCGGCCCGGACGTGCGCGACGGCGTAGCCGACCAGGACCGCCACCACGATGGCGATGCCGCCCATCGTCGGGGTACCGGCCTTCTGCATGTGCGGGTGGGCGAACGGGCCGTCGTCGCGGATCTGCTGGCCGATCCCCCGGGCCCGCAGCGCCCGGATCAGGACCGGGGTCGTCAGGATGCAGACGAGGAACGCCGCCGTCGCGGCGATCAGGAGCGCGATCACGCGACGGCCTCCCCCCGCACGAGGGCGTCGGCGACGACCTCGAGCCCCACGAGCCGGCTGGCCTTGACCAGCACGGCGTCACCCGGCTCCACGATCGCGGCCACCACCGTCCGGGCCTCGTCTCGGTCGGCGACGTGGTGGACCTCCGCACCCCCCGCCGAAGCGGCGGTCGCGGTCGCGGCGCTCGCCGGTCCGACGGCGATCACGACGTCGACACCCAGCTCGGCGGCCAGGGCCCCCACCTCGGCGTGCTCGGCCTCGCCACACTCCCCGAGTTCGAGCATGTCGCCCACCACGGCGACGTGACGACCCCGGGCCGGCAGCGTCGCGAAGGCCCGGAGCGACGCGTGCATCGACGACGGGCTCGCGTTGTAGGCGTCGTTGAGGACGACGACGCCGCCCGGCGCCTCGACCAGGTCCATGCGCCAGTCGGCGGAGGTCGCGCTCCCCAGGTCGGCCACCGCCACGTCGATGGGCACACCCAGCAGGAGCGCCACGGTGACGGCCATCGCGGCGTTGTGCGCCTGGTGGGCGCCGCGCAGGCCGAGGGTCACCGCCGTCGCTCCCCACGGGCTCTCGATCGTGAAGGTGGGGCGCAGACCACCGTCGAGGACGATGTCGCGAACCACGACGTCGGCGGTCGGCGACACCCCCACCGTGACGACGGCGGCCGACGTGCGGTCCGCCAGGGACGGTGTGGTGTCGTCGTCGGCGTTGAGCACGGCGTAGCCCGTGGCGGGCAGGGCCTCGACCAGCTCACCCTTCGTGCGGGCGATCCCGGCACGGCCCCCCAGGTGCTCGGCGTGTGACAGGCCGATGTGGGTGATCACCCCGATCTCCGGCCGGGCGACCGCGCACAGGTCGGCGATGTTGCCGGGGAATCGCGCCCCCATCTCGGCCACGACGACCTGGGTGGCGTCGGGCGCACCGAGCAGCGTGAGCGGGAAGCCGGCCTCGTTGTTGAACGACCCCGGACTGGCGTGCACGCGCAGTGCGCCCGCCAACGCCGCGGCGGTGAGGTCCTTGGTGGCGGTCTTCCCCGCACTGCCCGTGATGCCCACCACGCGCCGGTCGGCGGGGTGGACCCCGGCCGCGACGCGCCCGAGCGCCGCCAGCGGGTCGTCGACCACGACGAGGGTCGCCCCGGCGGGTGTGGCGACCTCGCGGGCGACCAGGGCCACCACGGCCCCCGCCGCGAACGCGTCGACGACGAAGTCGTGTCCGTCGCGGGCAGCGGTCAGGGCCACGAACGCCGACCCGGGGTCGAGCACCCGGCTGTCGATCGCGAACGCCGAGACCACCACGGTGGGATCGCCGACGACGACGCCCCCGGTGAGTTCGGCGAGGTGGGCGGCCGTCAGTTCCACTGCGCACCCCCGTGCCCGGCGACGACCGCGATCTCCTCGCGGGCGACGGTGCGGTCGTCGAACGGCACCGTCACGCCGTCGGCGGTCTGGCCCGACTCGTGGCCCTTGCCGGCGAGCAGCACGACGTCGCCCGGCGCCGCCCACGTCAGCGCGCAGCGGATCGCCGCCCGGCGGTCGAGCTCCACGACGGCCTCTCGGCCCGCGTCCCGGACCCCGGCGACCGCAGCCGCGGCGATCGCCGCCGGGTCCTCGGAGCGGGGATTGTCGGAGGTCACGACGACGAGGTCGGCGGCCGCGGCCGCGGCACCCATCGCCGGGCGCTTGCCGGGGTCGCGGTCCCCACCGCATCCGAACACCACCGCCACCCGACCGCCGGCGGCGGTGGCCACCGTGCGGGCGGCGGCGACCGCGGCCACCAGCGCGTCGGGCGTGTGCGCGTAGTCGACCAGCACCGTGAACGCCTGCCCGGCGTCGACCCGCTCGAGCCGACCCGGCACGACGGGCGCAGCCGAGAGGCCCCGGGCCACGACGTCGAGGGGGATGCCCACCGCGCGGGCGGTGGCAGCGGCGGCGCACGCGTTGGCGACGTTGATCCGACCGACCAGGCGGAGATCGACCGCAGCCCGCTCCGCCGTGCGGCGGTCGACGAGGGTGAACCCCGTCCCGGTCGGCGACGGCGACGGCGACTCGGCCCCGACGTCGGCGGTCGGGTCGGCGACGGCGTACGTGACGCACGGGAGCCCCTCGGAGGCCGCCCGGCCGACGAGGCGCACACCGTGGGGGTCCTCGAGGTTGGTGACGACGACCCCGCAGCGTCCGGCGGTGAACAACGAAGCCTTGGCCGCGAAGTACTCGTCCATCGTGCGGTGGAAGTCGAGGTGGTCACGCGACAGGTTGGTGAAGCACGCCGCCGCGAACCAGGTCCCCTCGACGCGGTGCTGCACGAGCGCGTGCGACGAGACCTCGAGGGCCACCGTGGTCACGCCGTCGTCACGCATCTCGGCGAGCAGCGCCTGGAGGTCCGACGCCTCCGGGGTCGTGAACGCCACCGGAACCGGTCGGTCGCCGATCCGTGCGCCGGTCGTGCCGATGTAGCCGGCCCGCTCCCCCGCCGCCGTGGCGATCCCGTGGAGGAGGTAGGTGGTCGTCGTCTTGCCGTTGGTTCCGGTGACGGCGAGGCAGCGGAGCGCGTGCGACGGGTCGCCGGCCAGGCGGGCCGCGAACGGTCCGAGCGCCGCGCGCACGTCGGGGACGCGCACCTCGGCGACCTCCAGGCCGGTCGGTCGCTCCACCAGGAGGGCCACCGCCCCGGCGGCCACGGCGGCCCCGGCGAAGTCGTGGCCGTCGGCGCGGGCTCCGGGGATGCAGGCGAACCAGGCGCCGGGCCCGACCCGCCGGTGGTCGTGCTCGAGGCGGCGGACGTCGACCGTGAGGTCCCCGGTGGCGACGGCGCCCCCGGGAACGGCCCCGGCGAACGGGGCGTGCGGGTCGAGCAGGTCCTGGAGGATCACGCGTGGCACGTCCATCACGGGAGGGCCATCACGTTACCGGCCGGGTTCACGGCGGCGTCGCCCGGCACCCGCTCGGCGGCGAGGGCGTGCTGCATGACCCGGGAGAAGACCGGAGCGGCCACCTGACCACCGAAGTACACCCCGGACGGCTCGTCGATCACGACGATGGCGGCGAGGCGCGGGTGCTCCACCGGGGTGAAGCCGACGAACGACGCCACGTACTTGTAGGGCGGGTGCTCGTACGGCGGCTTGCGGGCGGTTCCGGTCTTGCCCCCCACGGAGTACCCGGGCACGGCGGCCTTCACGCCGGTGCCGGAGGTCACCACGCCCGCCAGCATCCGGCGCATGGCGAGCGCGGTCTCCGGCGAGACCACCTGCCGGGTGTAGCCCGGGGCGGCGTCGACGCGCTCGCCGTCGGCGCCGATGGTGGCTGCGATCAGGCGCGGCTGGCGCGCCACGCCGTCGTTGGCGATGGTCACGTAGACGTCGAGCATCTGGAGCGCGGTCACGGCGAGGCCGTTGCCGATCGGCATCGACGCCATGCTGGTGGCGTTGTAGTTCTTTCGGGCCATCACGATGCCCGACGCCTCACCGGGGAACTGCAGCCCGGTCTCACGACCGAACCCGAAGTCGTGCAGCGCGGCGTCGAAGCGGTCGGCGCCGAGCTCGCGGGCGATGGTGATCGTGCCGACGTTCGACGACTCGGCCAGGACCCCGGCCACCGTCAACTGCGGTCCGTGCACCTCGGTGTCCTCGAACTTCTTGCCGTCGACCATGATCGCACCGGGCGTCTCGATCACGGTGTCGGGCGTGACGATCCCCGCCTCGATCGCCGACGCGATCGTCACCACCTTGTTGGTCGAGCCGGGCTCGAAGACGTCGGTGACCGGCCGGTTGCGACTCGACGCCAGCGACGGACGGGCCGGGTCGGTGTCGGTGGCGCCGTCGACGCTCGCCATCGCCAGGATGTCCCCGGTCTGGACGTCCATCACGATGGCCATGCCGCCCTTGGCGGATGCCGCCGTCACCTGGTCGACGAGCGCCTGCTCCGCCTCGAACTGAACGGAGCGGTCGATGGTCAGCACGACGTCGTCACCGGGGCGCGCCGCCTTGACGATCCGCTCCGTGCCCGGCAGCACGTTGCCGGTCGGGTCGAACTCCACCCGCCGCTTGCCCGGCGTGCCGGTGAGGGTCCCGTCGAGGACGTTCTCGAGGCCGGTGAGGCCGTTGCCGTCGAGCCCGACCATCCCGATCACCGGGGCCGCCAGGTCGCCCGACGGGTAGTACCGCTTCGACTCGGTGTACGAGGCGATGCCCGGCAGCGAGAGCTCGTCCACCGCGGCCGCCACCTCGGGCTCGACCTTGCGGGCCACGAACTGGAACCGCGAGCCGGGCTGGCTGAGCCGAACCCGCAGCGTCAGCTCGTCGACGCCGACGATCGGCGCGAGCAGCGCCGCCGCCTCGGCCGGGTGGCGGATCATCGCCGGGTCGGCGTAGATCGTCTCGCGCGGCACCGACAGCGCGAGCTCGTGCCCCGACCGGTCGAACACCGCGCCGCGCTCGGCGGCCACGGCCGGGGTGCGGAGGCGCTGTTCGAGGCCGAGTCCGGCGTAGTGGGCCCGGTTGCGGGTCTGGATGTCGGTCACCCGGGCGGCGAGCACCGCGAGCACGACCGCCACAGCCGCGAACACCACCAGCAC
>JAFMJM010000250.1 GCA_017853455.1 Acidimicrobiia bacterium
CGCCATCTGGAGGATCTCGTTCTTCTTGCGCTCGCCGCCCGAGAAGCCCTCGTTGAGGTACCGCTTGACGAACCGGTCGTCCATGCCGAGGCGGGCCGACCACTGCATGATCTCCATCCGCACCTCGAGCACCGAGTAGTCGTCGATGCCCTTGCGGGTGGCCATGGCCTGGCGCAGGAAGTTGGTGACGCTCACCCCCGAGATGGCCTCGGGGTGCTGGAAGCACAGGAACATCCCGCGGGCCGCCCGCTCGGCGGGGCCGAGATCGGTGACGTCCTCGCCGTGGAAGCGGATGCGCCCACCGGTGACCGTGTAGCCGGGGTCGGCGAGGAGCGTCTTGGCCAGGGTCGACTTGCCCGACCCGTTGGGGCCCATGAGGGCGTGGACCGCCCCGTCGGTCACCGTGAGGGAGACGCCGCGGAGGATCTCGGTGCCGTCGACGGCGACGTGGAGGTCGTCGAGCTCGAGGAGGGGAGCCATGGGGCGAGTGTAATTCCCACTACCGGCGTAGTGGAAATGAGCGGACCGGGGGTGATCCGGGGTGGTCGGAGGTGGGCCCTAGCGGGACCGGGCGGCCTGCTCGAGCACGTCGGCGAAGCGCTCCGGCTCGGGGCGGCGCAGCACCGGGCGGGTCGCCCGGGCGCCGGCCGTGCTGCGCCCGGCCCGCTCGAGGGCGTCGGCGATGCCCGCCGCCAGGGCCGGGGCGTCGCGGGGCGCCACGAGCGTCGCCGCGCCCGGCTCGGCGGCGGCCGCGATCTCGCGGGGACCGCCGGCGTCGGTCATCACCACCGGTGTCCCGCTGGCGAGCGCCTCGACCGCCACCAGGCCGTAGGGCTCGGGCTCGGTCGAGGGCATGACGAACAGATCGAGGTCGGCGAGGACGTCGGGCACGTCGTCGCGCACGCCGAGCCAGGTGACCCCGTCGAGGGCCGCCGCCCGGGCCTCGAGGCCGGCGGCGTAGTCCTCCTTGCCGACGACCGGTCCGCCCATCAGCACGAGACGGGCGTCGGGCACACGCTCACGCACCGCCGGGAAGGCGTCGAGCAGGACGTCGACGCCCTTCCAGGTGTCGATCCGCCCGGCGAAGCCCACCAGGGGAGCGTCGTCGGGCACGCCGGCGTCGGCACGGAACCGCCCGGCCCGGCTCGGGGAGAACTCGGCCGGGTCGACCGTCTCGTGGATCACGACGGCGTCGGTGCCGGGCAGCTGGTCGGCGATCGCCTGCGACATGGCGATGACGGTCGTGGCGAAGTGCCGGGTCAGGACCTGTTCCACCCGCAGCGCCGCCCCCGACTGGACGACGATCTCCCGGGCGTGCCAGACGTGCGGCCGACCCGTGAGGCGAGCCGCGGCCCAGCCGTACCAGGAGTGCAGTGAGTTGGTGTGCACGACGTCGACGTGGAGGCGCCGGACGAGCCGGGCGATGCGACCCACGGCCACCGGCCAGCCGGCGGCATAGCCGGCCCACGTGCCGACGCCGTGCGACGTCGAGATGCGCTCCATCGGCACGACGTGCACCTCGGCCCCGGCGGCCTCGAGCTCGGCGCGCAACGGCGGCTCGGCGGGCACCACCACGTGGCACTCGAAGCGATCGGGTGGCAGGCTGCGCAGCATCCGCACCAGCGCCTGATCCGAACCGCCGCGTTCGGCGACGGGTTGGATCGCCAGGAGTCGGATCATGCGGGTCGCCCTCAACCTCGAGCAGTGTCTCCAACGCCCACCGGGCGGAATCGGCCGGTACGCCGCCGAGTTGGCGAGGGTACTGCCCACGCTCGGCGCACCCGGTGAGGTCGTGGTGGTGCCCTTCGTCGCCCGGCACCGTCCGGCGGCGGTCCGGGCCGTGCTGGCCGAGCGGGGGATCGCCGGCGACGCCGTGGTCCTGACCTGGCCCCGGCCGGTGCTCTACGAGGCCTGGAACCGCCTGGGCCGACTCGGGCCGCTGCGCAGTCGGCACTCGCTCGCCCTACGCGACGTCGACGTGGTCCACGCCCCGTCGGTCGCGGTGCCGCCACGAGGGGCGGTGCCGCTGGTGGTGACCGTCCACGACGCCGCGCCGCTGCGGTTCCCCGAGACGTACCCGCGGCGCGGTCGGCGCTTCCACGAGACCGGGTTCGCCGCGGCGGCCGCGCGGGCCGACGCGATCGTGGCGCCGTCGGCGGCGGCGGCCGACGAGGTCGCCGAGTTCACCGCGATCGACCGCGACCGCATCACGCCGATCCACCACGGGGTCGACCACCGCCGGGCCACCGACGACGACGTCGCCCGCACCCGGGCGGCGCTCGGCCTGCGCCCCGACGAGCCCTACGTCGCGTGGGTCGGCACGCTCGAGCCGCGCAAGGACGTCACGACCCTGATCGCCGCGTTCGGCCGGGCGGTCGTCGACCGCGGGCTGCCGCACCGCCTGGTGCTGGTGGGGCCGCCGGGCTGGCTCGAGGGGGCCGACGCCGCGGCGCGGGCCGCGGCGGCGTTCGGCGAGCGCGTGCTGTTCACCGGGCCGGTGCCGGCCGACACGCTCCGATCGGTCTACGCAGGCGCCGACGTGTTCGCGTTGCCGAGCCGCCACGAGGGGTTCGGCATGCCGGTGCTCGAGGCGATGGCCCAGGGTGCGGCGGTGCTGGCCTCCGATCTGCCGGTGATGCACGAAGTCGGGGCCGACGCCGTGGCGTACGCGCCGGTCGGCGACGTGTCGGCGTGGGCCGAGACGCTCGGCGCGCTGCTCGACGACGCGACCGCCCGGGCGACGCTCGGCGCCGCCGGCGTGGCCCGTGCCGCCGGCTTCACCTGGGAGGCCAGCGCCGCCGCCCACCTCGCCGTCTACCGCTCGGTCGTCTGACCCCCCTCGTTGTTTGGACGTTTCGGGGGCCCCTGGCCCCCGGAAACGTCCAAACAACGAAGTCGATCGGGGTCACCAGCCGCGGGCGGCCCACTCGTCGAGGTGGGGGCGCTCGGTGGCGAGCGTGGTGTCGAGGCCGTGCCCGGGCAGCACGAGCAGGTCGCCCGGCAGGGTGAAGAGGCGGCGGTCGATGGAGGCCAGGATCTCGGCGAACGCCGTCGGGTCGCCCTGGGTGTTCCCGGGGCCGCCGGGGAACAGCGTGTCGCCGGTGAGCAGCAGCGGGTGGCCCTCGACGAGGAACGAGGTGGAGCCGGGGGTGTGGCCCGGGTTGTGGATCGCCCGGATCCGGAGGTCGCCCACGGCGATCACGTCGTCGTCGCCGATCACGAAGTCGTAGCCCGGCAGCATCTCGGCGTCGGCGGCGGCCACGCCCACGTCGATGCCGGCGTCACGCAGCGCCGTGACCGCCTGGATGTGGTCCCAGTGGCCGTGGGTGGTCAGCACCCGCCGGACCCCGGTGGCCCGGGCCACCCCGAGGAGCAGGTCGTGCTCGTTGGCGGCGTCGACGATGACCGCCTCGCCCGTCCGGGTGCAGCGCACCACGTAGACGTTGTTCTCGAACGGCCCGACCACGAACTTCTCCACCACGATCCCGGAGGCGGCGTAGTGGGCGGGGCGGGCCATGGGCCGAGGGTACCGGCGGACCGGGGAGCCGCGGCCGGTGCCGGACGGGGAGGGCCGTCCCCGGGGGCCGCTTTGGCCCGGCCCCGCCACCCTCGGGTAGTTTCCGGGGATTCCCGCCGGACCCCAGGGAGGCACGGGCATGAACTTCGCGTTCTCCGAAGAGCAGGAGCAGCTCCGTGACGCCGTGCGTCGCTTCCTGGAGGCCAAGTCCGCCTCCGACGACGTGCGCGCGCTGATGGAGACCACCGACGGCTACGACCCGGCGGTCTGGTCGCAGATGGCCAACGAGCTCGGCCTGCAGAGCCTCGCCATCCCCGAGGAGTTCGGCGGACAGGGCTTCACGTTCATCGAGCTCGGCATCGTCCTCGAGGAGATGGGCCGCGTGCT
>JAFMJM010000027.1 GCA_017853455.1 Acidimicrobiia bacterium
TCGTCGACGTGGAGGTCGTCGACGTGGAGGTCGTCGACGTGGAGGTCGTCGACGTGGAGGTCGTCGACGTCGAGGTGGTCGACGTCGACGTGGTCGACGTCGAGCTGGAGGTCGTCGTCGAGCTGGAGGTCGTCGTCGAACCGCCCGCCGGGCGGGTCGTGGTCGTGGTCACCGGGGTGAACGGGTCGTACGGCTCCACCTCGACCGCCCCACTGTCGCAGTAGCCGTTGCGGGGTCGGGCGTACCCACGCTGATCGGTGATGACCCCGGTGCCGAGCGGTGCCGTCTGGCAGGCGCCGTAGGGGATCCGGTCGATGACCGGGCTGCCGTTCTGGGGCTTCTGGGTCTCGGTCGGCCCACCGTTCCAGGCCAGCGGATCGAGCAGCGGATCGTTGCTGACGTTCTGCGAGTCGCCGGTCCCGGTCAGACCACACGACGTGTCGTTCGCGTAGTTGTAGCCGTCGGACGCAGCAGACGTGCCGCACAGGGGCTGGGTCGCAGCCGGAGCCGCGAGGACCGTCGCGAAGAGTTCGATGGTGCCACCGGTCACGGCGCTGCCCCCGGTCACGGCGGTGTTCCCCGTGAAGGTCGCGTACGCCGCCGAGACGCCGCCCAAGGCGAAGATCGCGCCGCCGCTCCCCGAAGTCACGTTGTCGCTGAACGTGGAGTTCGTCACCGCAACGCCGTTCACCGAGACCAGGGCACCTCCTCCGGTCGTCGCCTGGTTGGCCGTGAACGTCGAACCCGAGACGGTGATACTTCCGACGCTGCCGATCGCGCCGCCGTACACGCTCGCCGAGTTCAGGTCGAACGTGGAGTTCTCGACCACCGTCTGCCCATTCGACCCGATCGCACCGCCACTCGTCAGTGCGTGGTTGTATTCGAACCGGGATCCGGTCACCGACAGGGACCCGTCGACATCGAGTGCTCCGCCGTTGTCGGCGGACCAGCCGTGCTGGAACGTCAGGGAGTCCACCGAGAAGGCCCCGGTGGAGGTGCTCGCCAACAGCCGGAAGGTGTCGTTCCCGGTCACGAAGTTGCCGTGGCCGTTGATCGTCATGATGTGGGCGCCGCCCGTGCCGCCGTCGTAGGTCACCCCACTCGTCAGGGCGATGTCGGCGAGGCCCGGATCGATCTCGATGGTGACGTCCTTGGCGGCCGCCCACCCTCCGGTGCTCGCCTGGGTCAACGCCTCGCGCAGCGTGCAGCCCGGGAACGTCGGGGCCGTGGTGCAGTCACCACCCGAGTTGGCGCTGGAGTGCACCCGGATGGTCGTCGCGACCTCGACCGCACCGATGTCGCACCCCTCACCCACCGACGCCGGCCGCGGTGCGCCCCGCTGGTCACGCGTGATCGACAGACCCGCGCCACAGCTGCCGTTGGGGACCACGTCGATCAACGGACTCGCCGCCTGCGGCTTGAGGGTCTCGGTCGGCCCGCCGTTGTCGGCCAGGGCGTCGAGCAGCGGGTCGTTGGCGACGTTCTGCGAGTCGCCGGTACCGGTCAGTCCACACGACGTGTCGTCCGCGTAGTTGTACCCGTTCGACACCCCGGCGGTGCTGAACAGGCAAAGGTTCTGGGCGCCCGACTTGTCGAAGACCGTCCCGAACATGTGGCCCGCGCGGAGTGCCGACCAGATCGCGCTTCCATTGCCGAGCGAGGTGTTCCCCTGGAACGAGGTGTAGGTCGTGGTGACCTTCGAGAAGGCGTACACCGCACCGCCGTGGCCGTTCGCGGTCGTGATCGAGTTGCCGGAGAACGTCGAGTTGGTCACGTCCACCTCCCCCAGCCACGCGGCGATGGCGCCTCCCTGATCCGACGCCGTGTTGTTGGCGAAGGTCGAGTTCGTGACACTCACCGCGAGGGTGTCCACGGACCCGAAGGCCAAGATCGCGCCGCCGTAGCCTCCGCTCCCGGGGTTCGCCCTCGTTCCCGTGCCGTTTCCGGTGAACGACGAGTCCGTCACCACGGCGCTGTAACCGACGTACACGGCTCCGCCGTAGTTCTCCGCGAAGTTCCCCGAGAACGACGACGCCACCAGGTTGACCGCAGCGCTCGAGGCGGTGGAGTAGATGGCACCGCCGTTGGTCTTCGCCGTGTTGTCGGTGAACGTCGTACGCACGATGACCGGGACCAGAGTGTTGTTCTGGGCGGCGACCGCCCCACCCGCATCGTTGGGTGCCGAATTCCCGGTGAACGTCGTGTCGACGAACGAGAGGAGACCGTTGCCCCACACCGCCCCACCCTGACCGGTCGTGGCGCTGTTCCCCGAGAAGGCGGATCCCGTGACACTGATGTCGCCCCAGGAGTGGACGGCCCCGCCACTGGCGCTGGCCACGTTGTCCCGGAAGGTCGAACCGACGACGGCGAGGGTCGAGCTCGACCCCTCCATGTACACCGCACCACCGTTTCCGGTGGCGTTGCCCCGCTTCATGGTGAGGGCGTCGATCGCGAGACGCCCGGTGAACGAGCTGCTGGCGTGCAGCAGGCGGAAGGTGTCGTTGCCCTCGACCGTGTTGTAGTTGCCCTGGATCGTGAGGTTGTGGGCGTTGCCCACCCCACCGGAGTACGACAGCTCGCCGCTCGTGAGGGTGACGGTCCCGAGGCTGACCGGGATCACGATCGTGACGTCGCTGTTCGAGCCACAGCCGGAGTCGGCGTCGGTGATCGCCTGACGCAACGTGCCCGCACCAGCGTCGTTGGTCGACGAGACCGTGATCGTCGGGCACGGGGCGACGGCCCCGGCCGGGCCCGATCGCAACGCCGCCGTCACGGCGGCCAGGACGACCAGGACGATCACCGCTGCTTCGACCCGCCGTCTGAACATGTCCGCCTCGAACGTCGCCGATCCGGCCGCGCTGCGGCCGTTCCCACTCCGGGGGCGGGACTCTACGGAGCGTCGGAGCGTTCGTTCAACCCCGAAGCATCAACCGTTCGACATCGGATCGATTCGGAACTGTCGTCCGGACGCGGATCGCAGTCGAAGCCGCAGTGCGACGCTCACCCCACCCGCCACACCCGCCACATCCACCACAGGGAGCGCTTCTGCCGGCGCCGGCACGGGCGCCGACTGCAGCGGGCCGTCGACGGTCGCGTCACGATCGGGAACCACGACGGGAGGGCCACCTCCTCGGAGAGGCCGGTTGTCGGGCTGCCGGGATTCGAACCCGGGACCTTTGGTCCCCCAGACCAACGCGCTAACCAAGCTGCGCCACAGCCCGTCACCCCCGGAGGGGCACAGACGACGAGCCTACCGGACCGCCCCGGCACTCCCCCGGTCCGGGCCGCACCGAGCCGACCCGCTCAGAAGCGGCCGACCACCCAGGCGATGCCCTCGTAGGCCCGGTAGCCGAGGTACAGCGCCACCGCCCCCACCAGCAGCTTGAGGTGCCACGGGACGGGCAGCGTCTCCTCGTCGGGATCGTCCACACGCGAGGCACGTTCCGCCCGCGCGCGCCGACGCTCTCGGCGCTCGGCTGCGTCGCCTCCGACGGCCGGCTCGACGGCCGGGGCGTGTGCCCGACCCGGATCGACCGCCCGCCCACACTTCGGGCAGGTTCCGTCGGGTGACACCGTGGCGGGCGAGAGGAACCGGTCGCAGCCGGTGCACCACGGCACGGTCAGTGGGAGCGGCGCCGGATCCGCAGCTTGATGGGCGTCGGCCCGAGGTCGAACGCCTCGCGCAGGCGCCGCTCGAGGTACCGCACGTAGGTGGGCGGCAGCTCGTGGGTGGCGAAGATCGTGAAGGTCGGCGGGTCGGACGCCCCCTGCACCGCGTAGAGCAGCCGGGGCCGGTGCCGACGCACCGGGGGCGGCGGGTGCTGGGTCTGGGCCTCCTGGATGAGCCGGTTCAGCGCCGCGGTGGGGATGCGGGCGTGGTACGCCTCCTCGGCCTGGCGCAGCGCGGGGAGCACCCGCACCACGCTCTTGCCGGTGAGCGCCGAGATCTTGAGCACCGGGGCGTACGCCAGGAACGCCAGGCGGTCGGCGACGTCGGCCTGGACCTGCAGGCGCTCGTCGGGGTCGGTGATCTGGTCCCACTTGTTGAGCACGATCACCACCACCGTGCCGGCGGCGTCGATCCGCTCGGCGAGGCGCTGGTCCTGGTGGGTGACGCCGACGGTGGCGTCGATGACGAGCAGGGCGGCGTCGGACCGGTCGACCGACTCGAGGGCCCGGACCAGGCCGTAGTACTCGGTGGCCTCGTCGATCTTGGCCCGTCGGCGCATCCCGGCGGTGTCGACGAAGCGCAGCGGGCCGTCCTCGGTCTCGACCAGGGTGTCGATCGAGTCGCGGGTGGTGCCGGGCAGGTCGTGGACCACGGTGCGCTCGTCGCCGACCAGCCGGTTGAACAGGGTCGACTTGCCCACGTTGGGGCGGCCGACGATGGCGACGCTGAAGATCCCGTCGTCCTCCTCGACCACCTCCTCGACCTCGGCGGGCAGGGCGTCGACGATGGCGTCGAGCAGGTCACCGCTCCCCCGGCCGTGGAGGGCCGACACCGGGAACGGCTCGCCGAGCCCGAGGCGGGAGAAGCCCCACACGTCGGCTTCGCGGCGCTGGTCGTCGACCTTGTTGACCGCCACCAGCACCGGCGTGTCGGTGGTGCGCAGCAGGCGCGCCACCCGGTCGTCCTCCTCGGCGATGCCGACCACGCCGTCGACGACGAGCACCACCACGTCGGCGTTGCCCATCGCCCGCTCGGCCTGCTTGCTGACCTGGCGGGTGAGCGCGGTCGGGTCGGAGGTGTCGACGCCCTCTGGGAGCCACCCACCGGTGTCGACCACCGTGAAGGTGCGGCCGTTCCACTCGGCGACGAGCTCCTTGCGGTCACGGGTGACGCCGGGGCGCTCCTCGACGATCGCCCGGCGACCGCCGACGATCCGGTTGACCAGCGTCGACTTGCCCACGTTGGGGCGCCCGACGATCGCCACCCGGGGGTGCTGGGCGGTCACGCCGCCACCCCCGCCCGCAGGGCGGCCACCAGGGCCACCCCGTCGGTCGGCACGACCTCGACCGGGCGGGGCAGGTCGGCGACCACCCCACCGTCGAGGAACCGGTCGTTGGAGAGGACCACGTCGGGGAGCAGGTAGCGGTGGTCGGCGGGCTCGGCCGCCAGGGCGGCGCCCACGTCGGCGGCGGTGAGCAGGCCGGTCACGGCGATGTTGCCGCCGAAGAAGCGGTTGGGCACGGGCAGGACCCGCACCGGGGCGCCGGCGACCGACTCGAGGGTGGGCAGCAACGGCGTCAGCACCCGTGCACCGTACTCACCCGTCACCAGGGCGACGGGGAGGCGGTTCCGCGGAACCGCCTGCGGAGCCGCCCCGGGCGCCCCCGCCGAGACCGGGATCGTGGTGCGGGGGCTGCGGTACATGACGGCCGGCGCGCCCTCGACCGCCGCGAAGAACCCCGGCCGGGGCCCCACGCCCTCGACCGCCTCGCCCCGGGCGGCCCGGGTCACCTCGTCGGCGAAGGCCGCCGCCATCCCGATGCCGTTCTCGTGCTGGGTCAGGTCGTCGTAGTGGTCGAGCGGCGGGAACGGCCGGTCGGCCATCAGGAAGTACTCGTCGGCCGCGTAGACGAGGCGCCGCCCGAGGGCCGCCCGGAACCGCTCCTGCCAGACCGCCACCAGGTCGAGCACGGCCTCGGCCTCGGACCGGGTGTGGGCCCGCATCTCGGGCTCCGACGAGTGGTCGCTGATCCCGAGCGGCACGCAGGCCACGGTGGCGAGACGCGGGAACCGGTCGAGCACGCCGAGCAGGGTCGCGTCGAGCGCAGCGCCGTCGTTGACCCCCGGACACACCACGATCTGGCCGTGGACGGTCACCCCGGCGTCGAGCAGCTCCGACAGCCACCGCAGGCTGGTGGCACCGCGGCGGTTGCGCAGCAGGTGGGCCCGCAGGTCGGGGTCGGTGGCGTGGATGCTCACGTAGAGCGGCGACAGCCCCTCGGTGACGACCCGCTCGAGGTCGGCCTCGGTGAACCGGGTGAGGGTGGTGAAGTTGCCGTAGAGGAACGACAGCCGGTAGTCGTCGTCCTTCAACGACAGGCTCTTGCGCATCCCCGGCGGCAACTGGTGGATGAAGCAGAACGGGCAGTGGTTGTCGCAGGTGCGCACCCGGTCGAACACCGGGCCGGTCAGGGCCAGGCCGAGGGGCTCCCCCTCGCGCTTCTCGACCACCACCTGGCGCTCGAGCCCACCCCGGCGCAGGTCGAGCTCCACCACGGCCTCGTCGGCCTGGAGCTGGTAGCGGATCACGTCACGCACGGCCTCGCCGTTGACGGCGAGCAGGTCGTCGCCGGGACGCACCCCCGCGGCGTCGGCGGGGGAACCGGGCGCAACGGCCTCGATGCGGGCCGTCGGCATGGTGCCCATCCTACGGTCGCTACCCTCGGCGGCGTGACCGACCGCCTGCACGTCGACCGCGTGCTGCTCGCCGAGCCCCGGGGGTTCTGCGCCGGGGTCGAGATGGCGATCAAGGCCCTCGTCTGGATGGTGCGGGTCTTCGACGCGCCCGTCTACTGCTACCACGAGATCGTCCACAACCGGCTGGTCGTGGAGCGGTTCCGGGCCCGCGGCGTGGTGTTCGTCGACTCCGTCGACGAGGTGCCCCCGGGCGCGCCGCTGATGCTGTCGGCCCACGGCTCGGCCCCCGAGGTGGTGGCCGCCGCCCGCGAGCACGGCCGCTTCGTCGTCAACGCCGTCTGCCCGCTCGTCACCAAGGTCCACCACGAGGCCCGGGTGCGCGCCGGCAAGGGGTTCACCATCCTCTACGTGGGCCACGCCGGCCACGACGAGGCCGAGGGTGCGCTCGCCGTCGCCCCCGGGGCGATGCGCCTCGTCGAGCACGAGGACGACCTCGACCGGGTGCTCCCCGACCTGCCCGACGGTCCGGTCGCGGTGCTGGCCCAGACCACCCTCGCCCTCCACGAGTGGCAGGGCGTGGTCGAGCGCACCCGCGCCGAGCACCCCGACCTCTGGACGGCCGCACGCGGCGACCTGTGCTTCGCGACCACCAACCGCCAGGCTGCGCTGCGGGTGGTCGCCGAGCGCGCCGACGCCATCGTGGTGATCGGCAGCGCCAACTCGTCGAACACCCTCGCCCTCGCCGAGGTCGCCCGCCGGGCGGGCTGCGAGCGGGTGATGCGCATCGACGGTCCCGACGAGCTGGACGCCGACCTGCTCGACGGCGCGCGGGTGGTGGGCGTCACCGCCGGGGCCAGCGCTCCCGACGACCTGGTGCGATCGGTGGTGGCCCGGCTCGACCCCACCGACGGCATCGAGCCGGTGTTCGTCACCGACGAGGACGAGTACTTCCCCCCGCCGCGCGAACTGCGCGAGCTGGTGCCCGCGCTCGACTCCGTGGTGGCCCTGCTGTTCGGCACCGACCCCGGAGCCGCCCGCCGGATGGGCGGACCGTTCGCGGCCGACCGTGAGGTCGACGCCTCAGCCGCCCTCGCCGGTCTCGACACCTGACGCCGCCACCTCGGCGGCGGCCGCAGCCCGCGCGGCCGCCCGGGCCTCGCGCTTCGCCGCCTGCTTCGCCGACAGTCGGCCGTGGCGCGACCGCTGGTCGGACCAGGCACAGGCCTCCTCGAAGCAGGCCTGCATCCGGGCGAGCAGCTCGGCGTCGGTGGCGGCCACGGCGTCGCGGCGACGCATCCCCTCGGCCCGGATCGGCATGAACGGCTCCCCCACCACCACCGACACCCGTGAGAACCACGGGATGCCGAACCACCGGCGGAACGGGAACTCGCTCCCCCCGACCCCGACCGGCACCAGCGGCACGTCGGCCCGGTAGGCGAGGTAGGCGGCACCCGAGAAGATCGGTCCGAGCGTGGGGCCCTGGCGCCGGGTGCCCTCGGGGAACACCGCGATCGGCTCCCCCGCCTTGAGCGCCGCCTCCATCGCCTGGAGCGCGGCGCGGTCGCTGCCGTCACGGTCGACGGGCACCGCCCCGAGCTCGTCGAAGACCCACGTCCAGAAGGGACCGTGGAAGATCTCGCTCTTGGCCATGAACCGCAGACGCCGGCGCGTGACCGACGCGGCGAACGGGATGTCGAGCGTCGAGCGGTGTGACGGAGCGACGATGTAGACACCCCGGCGCGGGATGCGGTCGCGCCCGCGCACGTGCACTCCGAACAGGATCCGGGCCGTCCCGGTGATCACGGTGTGCCAGAAGTGGTAGAACACCGCCCGCTCCTACCCGAACGCCGCACGGGCGAGATCGGCGACGGCAGCGACCACCTGCTCGATCGTCATGCCGGTCGTGTCGACGACGTGGGCGTCGTCGGCCACCGCCAGCGGCGCCGCGGCCCGACCCGAGTCGAGCCGGTCGCGCCGCGCGAGGTCGGCGGCGATGGCCGCCTGGTCGGCCGAACGCCCGACCGCCGCCTCGTCACCGGCCCGACGCCGGGCGCGTTCCTCCTCGCTGGCGGTGAGGAACACCTTCAACGGCGCGTCCGGGAACACCACGGTCGTGATGTCGCGGCCCTCCACCACGCCGCCGCCGTGGTCGACCATCCAGGCCCGCTGCGCCTCGACGAGCACCGCCCGCACCTCGGGGTGGGCCGACACCGCCGAGACGGCGCCGGTGACCTCGGGGCCCCGGATCTCGGCCCGGACGTCCCGGCCGTCGAGCACCACGGCCCCGGCCGGTCCGAGCCCGATCGAGCTGCGGGCGGCGAGCGCACCGAGGGCCGCCGCGTCGTCGAGGGGCACGCCCTGCTCGAGGGCGGCGAGGGTCACGACCCGGTACATGGCCCCGGTGTCGAGCACCTCGAGCCCGAGCGCCTCGGCGGTGAGGCGCGCCACGGTCGACTTGCCCGAACCGGCCGGCCCGTCGATGGCCACGATGCGCGGTGCGCTCACGCACCCTCCTCGGTGATCTGCCCACCGAGACCGGCCAGGTGGTCGGCGAACTCGGGGTACGAGATGGCGACGGCGTCGGCGCCGGCGACGGTCGACGGGCCCGCCAGCGCGAGGGCGGCGACGGCGCCGGCCATCGCGATGCGGTGGTCACCGTGGCCGGTGAACGCCGCGCCGATGACCCCGGCCCCGGATCCCGACCCGCGTCCACCGATCCGCAGACCGTCGGGGGTCCCCGCGACGTCGACGCCCAGGCGGGCCAGTTCGACCTCGAGGGTGGCGATGCGGTCGGACTCCTTCACCCGCAGCTCGGCGGCGTCGCGGATCTCGCTGGGTCCGTCGGCGAATGCCGCCGCCACGGCGAGCACCGGCAGCTCGTCGACGATGCCTTCGGAGCTGGTGATGACCGTGCCGGTGAGCGGTGCCGACCGCACCTCGACGTCGCCGACCGGCTCACCGGCCCGGGTGCCGGCGGGGTGCACGACGATGTCGGCGCCCATGGCGCGCAGCACGTCGAGGTAGGCGATCCGTCCCGGATTGCACAGCACGTCGGTCAGGACCAGGTGCGATCCCGGCACGATCGCCGCGGCCACGACGAAGAACGCGACGCTCGACGGATCGGCGGGCACCGCCAGGTGGAGGGGGGCGATCGCCCCGGCCCGGACCCGCGTCGTGCGGTCGTCGACCACCTCGACCGGCGCGCCCTGGGAGATCAGCATCCGCTCGGTGTGGTCACGGCTCGGCGCCGGCTCGACGATCTCGGTCACGCCGCTGGCCTGCAGGCCGGCCAGCACCAGCGCGGTCTTGACCTGACCGCTCGCCACCGACAACTCGTGGCGGGCACCGTGCAGATCGCCCCCGCGCACCACGAGCGGTGCGAGGCGACCGCCGTCACGACCGTCGACGTGTGCCCCCATCGCCCGCAGCGGATCGACCACCCGGGCCATCGGCCGACCCGACAGCGAGCCGTCGCCGGTGAGGACCGTCAGGAACGGCCGGCCCGCCGCGAGGCCGGCGAGGAAGCGCAGGGTCGTCCCGGAGTTGCCGCAGTCGAGCACGCCCGCCGGCTCGGTCAGGCCGGCGAATCCGGCACCCGCCACCTCGACCACACCGTCGGGGCCGTCGGCGATCCGCACCCCGAGGGCGGCCAGCGCCGACCGGGTGCTCGCGACGTCGCGACCGGTCCCGAGGTCCGACAGGCGGCTCGGACCGTCGGCGATCGCCGCGCACACGAGCGCCCGGTGCGACACGCCCTTGCACCCCGGGACCCGCAGACGCCCGGTGAGCGGCGCGCCGCCCGCGATCCGCCAGGTCGTGCTCACGTGAGCACCCGCCGGGCGTGGTGGTAGCCGCGGGCGGTGAGCGCGTCCTCGAACACGTCGACGCCGGCTTCGGGGACGACCAGCACGAGCACGCCCGCCTCGCCCTCGGCGGAGTGGGCGATCTCGAGGTCGAGGATGTTGACCCCGAGCTCGCCCGCCGCGGTGGTGACCTCGGCCAGCACCCCCGGCCGGTCGGGCACCGGCACGCGCAGTTCCACGAGCGCGGCGCCGGCACGCGTGCCGGTCGGCAGGTTGCGCCGGGCCGCCCGCGCCCGCTCGAGCAGGTCGAGCAGGCCGGCCCGGTCACCCGCGGCGACCTGGTCGCGCACGGCCGACAGGGCCACCAGGTACTCGTCGAGCGCGTCGACGATGGCGTCGTGGTTGGCGACGCAGATGTCGGGCCAGATCGCCGGGTGCCCAGAAGCGATCCGGGTCATGTCGCGGAAGCCACCGGCGGCGAGCCGCAACAAGGTCGCCTGCTCCTCGCCGCGGCCCGCGGCGACGTCCATCAGGGTCGAGGCGGCCAACTGGGGCACGTGACTCACCACGGCGACCAGGGCGTCGTGGTGCCGGGGACCGACCGCGATCGTCTCTGCCCCCAGCGAGCCGACGAAGGCGCGCACGGCCCCGAGCACGGCGTCGGGAGTGGCGGGGGTCGGGGTCAGGACCCAGGTGGCCCCGACGAACATCTCGGCGTCGGCGCCGTCGAGGCCGTCCTGCTCCGACCCGGCCATCGGGTGCCCGCCCACGAAGCGCCCGGCGGCATCCGGGTGCGACGCGACCACGGCCTCGACCACCGCACCCTTGACCGACGCCACGTCGGTCACCAGCGTGGCGCCGGCGTCGAGCGCCGCTCCCACCACCGTGGCGGCCTGGCCGACCGGCGTGGCCACCACGACGAGATCCGCGCCGGCGACAGCCGCGGCGAGATCGGGGGCGGTCTCGTCGACCACCCCCAGGGCCGCCGCCCGCTCCAGGCGCTCACGGTCGAGGTCGAATCCGACCACCGTGTGGCCCGCCGACCGAGCCGCCAGGCCGACCGATCCGCCGATGAGCCCCGTCCCGACGACGGCGACGCGGCTCACGCCGGCAGGTCGGTCCGCAGGGAGCGCGCGTCGCCCAGGTAGACGTGCTGCACCTCGGCCCGGGACCGGTCGCTGTAGCAATGCACCAGGATCCGCACGCAGCGGGGCAGACCGCCGACCACCTCGGCCTCGCGGGCGCCGAGCAGGGGCACGTCGTCGAACCCGAGGGCCCGCACCGCGGACGCCGGGTAGATGGCGTCGAGGTCGTCGGTGGTGGTGACGATGACGCTCACGAGGTCGTCGTCGGTGACGCCGTTGCGGTCGAGCAGCGCGCCGAACAACTCCTGGACCTTCTGCTGGATCTCCGCGGCGGAGTTCTCGTCGCAGGTGGTCGCCCCGCGCAGGCCCACGATCCTCACCCGGGCGAGGCTACCGCGACCCGCTCCGGGCCTCCGGGTCCGTCGCCGCCTCCGCCAGGCGCCGGACCTCGGCCGTGGTCAACGCCCGCCACTCCCCCGGCCCCAGGTCGGGATCACGCAGCGGCCCGATCCGGATCCGCACCAGACGCCGGACCGGATGGCCCACGACGTCGAGCATCCGCCGGACCTGCCGGTTGCGGCCCTCGTGGATGGCCACCGTGACCGCACTGCGCACGTCGTCGCCCTGGACCAGGCTGACGCGGGCCGGGGCGGTCGGCCCGTCGTCGAGTTCGACCCCCTCCCGCAGCCGCCGCAACGCTCCGGGGCTCGGCCGACCCTCGACCTCGACCAGGTACTCCTTCTCCACCCCGTGGCGGGGATGCATGAGCAGCTGGGCCAGGTCGCCGTCGTTGGTCATGACGATCAGGCCCTCGCTGTCGGCGTCGAGGCGCCCCACGGGATAGACCCGGGGCTCGCCCGGCACGAGGTCGACGACCGTACGCCGGCCCTGCGGGTCGCGGGCGGTGCTGACCACCCCGACCGGCTTGTTGAGGAGGTAGTGCACCAGGTCGGCCCGGGCGGCGACGAGCACGCCGTCGACCTCGAGGCGCTGCGTCGCCGGATCGACCCGGTCGCCGAGCACCGCCACCGCGCCGTCGACGGTCACCCGACCGTCACCGATCAGGTCCTCGCAGACCCGCCGCGACCCGTAGCCGCAGCGCGCCAGGACCTTCTGGATGCGCTCGGGCCCGTCAGGCGTCGTCGGCACCGTCGTCCGGTCCACCCGCTGCGGGCTCGGCGTCGGTCGCGGCCTCGGGGCCGGCCTCGGCCTCGGCCTCGGGAGCGGCCTCCGTGACCGGCACGTCCTCGACCTCGACGGCGTCGAGGCGCGGGTCGTTGTCGGCGCGCAGGCCCCGCTCCAGCGCCTCGACCACCTCGGGCCCCGGGATGAAGTCACCGAGCGACGGCAGGTCGGCGAGGCTGGCCAGACCGAGCCGCTCGAGGAACCGGGGCGTGGTGCCGTTGAACGTGGCGAGGCCCGGACCGGGGTCGCGGCCGACCTCGGCGACGTAGCCGCGCTTGACCAGCGTGGCGAGCGTCGACTCGACGTTGACGCCGCGGATCGCCGAGATCTGCCCACGGGTGATCGGCTGCTTGTAGGCGACGATGGCGAGCGTCTCGAGCGCCGAACCCGACAGGCGCACGTGCTGGCCTTCCAGGACGAACTGCTCGACGTACTCGGCGACGTCGGGGTGGGTCTGGTAGCGGTAGCCGCCCGCCACCTCGGCGAGCACGAAGCCGCGCCCCTCGCGCTGGTACTCGTCGGCGAGCTCGCGGCAGATCGCGGCCACCACGTCGACGCTGCACTCGACCAGCTCGGCGAGATCGTGGGCCGGGACGGGCTCGGTGGCGGCCAGCACGACCGCCTCGATCGCCCGCCGGGCCTCGACCCGCGCGTCGGCGGGGTCGACCGGGGGCGGACCCTGCTCCACCGGGAACGCGGGGGAACCCGCGTGGTGGACGGCCGGAAATGCGGGGCGCGGTGCGGACTCGCTCACACGGTCTCCTCGGTCGGGGTGTCGTCGTCGAGGGCGTCGGGACCGAACCGTGCCTCGAAGTCGGCCAGGAACTCGGCGTCGTCGCCGAGGTCGGAGAAGTCGTCGTCGGCCTCCGCCGCGACCCGGGGGCCCGGACCGGCGTCGACGTCGGCGTCGGCGACCAGGTCGGCGAGGTCGACGTCATGGTCCCAGTCGGCGATGCTCACCGCGTCGAGCGCACGGGCCTCGGCCAGGCGGGTGACCTCGAGGTCGCCGAACGTCACGGCCTGGTCGATGTCGACCATCCCCTGCTTGAACAGCTCCAGCACCGCCAGGAAGCGCACCACGGCCTCGACCCGGTCGGCGGCGCCGCGCACCAGCGTGCGGAACGACACCCGCGCCCCCGTGGGCAGACGGTCGAGGACGACGGCGATGGCGTCGGCCACGCTGGCGCGCACCGGCGCGACGTGGAAGGTGTCGACCACCGGGGTCGGCTTGGGGGTCAGCGCCCGCTTCGCCGCCGCCGCCAACTGGGCGTGGGTCACGCGCGACAGCGGGTCGGGGACGAGCGAGCGGTACGGCTCCTCGGGCCCGGCGACCCGGGCGACGCTGCGCGACGCACCCTCCATGAGGGCGCCGAGGGCGTCGGCGGCGTCCTTGAACGTCTTGCACTCGAGCAGCCGGGCGAGCAGCAGGTCGCGGGCCTCGAAGCGCAGGAGCTCCTCGTCGAGGTCGGCCTCGGCCACCTCGGGGAGCAGGCGGCGGGCCTTGAGCTCGACGAGGGTGGCGGCGATCAGGAGGAACTCGGTCGCAACGTCGAGGTCGAGGGAGCCCATCCGCTCGACCTCGGTGATGTACTGGTCGACGATGCCCGCGAGCGAGAGCTCGAACAGCTCCACCTCGCTGCGCAGGATGAGGTGCAGCAGCAGGTCGAACGGCCCCTCGAAGACCGGGGTGCGCACCTCGTACGGCATCGCCGGAGGGTACCCCAGGGCGACGCCCGGGCGGGCTCCGGGGCCGGCCGGCCCACCCGGCTAGCGTCGGGCGCCGTGGCGAGGGTCTTCTCGGGCATCCAACCGACCGGTGACATGCACCTCGGGAACTACCTGGGGGCGGTGCGCCAGTGGGTCGCCGACCAGGACGCCCACGACGCCCTCTACTGCGTCGTCGACCTCCACGCCATCACCCTCCCCCACGATCCGGCCGAGCTGGCCGCCCGGACCCGGCGCACCGCCATGCTCCTGCTGGCCGCCGGGCTCGACCCGCACCGCTGCACCCTGTTCGTGCAGAGCCACGTGCGGGTCCACACCGAGTTGACGTGGGTCCTGAACTGCGTCGCCACCATGGGCGAGCTGCGCCGGATGACCCAGTTCAAGGACAAGGGGCAGGGGCAGGAGTCGGTCAGCGTCGGGCTGTTCGACTACCCGGTGCTCATGGCCGCCGACATCCTCGCCTACGACACCGACCGGGTCCCGGTGGGCGACGACCAGCGCCAGCACCTCGAGCTCGCCCGCGACATCGCCCTGCGCTTCAACCACCGGTTCGGCGAGACCCTCGTGGTCCCCGAGGCCGCCATCCCGCCGGTGGGGGCCCGCATCATGGACCTCGCCAACCCGACCGCCAAGATGTCGAAGTCGGCCGAGTCCCCGACGGGCACCATCGCGCTCCTCGACGACCCGAAGTCGATCACCAAGCGCATCAAGAGCGCGGTGACCGACTCCGAGACCGAGGTCCGCTTCGACGTCGCCGCCAAGCCCGGCGTGTCGAACCTGCTGTCGATCCTCGGTGCGGTCACCGGCCGTGACCCCGAGACGCTCGCCGGCGACTTCACCGGCGGCTACGGCGGCCTCAAGACCGCCACCGCCGAGGCGGTGGTCGAGTTCCTCGCGCCGCTCCAGGAGCGCTACCGCGACCTCGAGGCCGACCCGGCCGGGGTCGACGCCGTGCTCGGCGAGGGTGCCGCCAAGGCCGAGGCGATCGCCGACGGGGTCATGGCCCGGGTCCGCGACGCCGTGGGCCTCCTCCCCCGCCCCTGACCCCCACCCACCCACCCTTTCGTTGTTTGGGTGATTGTGGGGGCCAGAGGCCCCACAATCACCCAAACAACGGGGTGGGCGTCAGTCGTCGTCGGCGGCCACGAGCGCGGCGACCACGACGTCGGGCAGGTCGGCCTCGTGGTGACGCGCCGGGGTCTGGTGGACCGCCGCCCACCGGGCCGCCTCGTCGGAGCCACCGCACCGCCGGATCCGGTCGGCCCCGATCTCGGGGTGACGCAGGTACAACCCCACCCGTCGGGTGATCCCCCGGCGCTGCGACCAGGCGTCGGCCAGGTCGTGGCCGGCGACCGACCCGGCGAGGGTGGCGCCCACCCGACCCATCAATCCGAGCCGGGCGTCGACCTTGCCGATGTCGTGGAGCAGCGCAGCTTCGATCCAGCGCGGGTCGTCGGCGAACTCCGTACCCGCGAGCGCCGCCTGCACCCGGCGGGCGACCGCCACCGAGTGCCGCCGGTCGTGGGCGGGTTGACGCGACCACACGGCGAACTCGTCGTCGGTGCACACCGAACGCACCCACGCGACGTCGACGGACCGCGGCGGACGCGGCGACAACGCCCCGAAGAACCGCCCGGCCAGGTGTCCGAACCGCACGCTCAGCCCGTGACGAACCGGTACAGGACGTCGTAGAACGGCGAGACGATCGTGGTGATGAGCCCGGGGATCATGAACACGAGGGCGAACACCACGAGCAGGCCGTAGGGCCGGAAGCGGTACCACGTCGGCAGCCACTCCCGGGGCAGGAACGGCTCGATGATCGCCGAGCCGTCGAGCGGCGGGATCGGCAGGAGGTTGAACAGCCCGAGGAGCAGGTTGACGACGGCGAAGTCGAACACGATCTGCAGGAGCAGGTTGGGCCCGGCGACGTCGAACGCCCCCGCCAGCGACGAGCCCCCGTGGAGCAGCCAGCGACTGGTCAGCGCTGCGATCACGCACAGCACCAGGTTGGAGGCCGGACCGGCGAGGCTCACGAAGAGCATGTCGCGGCGCGGGTGGCGCAGCCGGGCTGGGTTGATCGGGACCGGCTTGGCGTACCCCACGATCGGCAGACCGGCGAGCGCCCCCATCGCCGGGAGCACGATCGAGCCGAACGGGTCGATGTGCGGGATGGGGTTGAGCGTCAGCCGGCCGGCGCGCCGAGCGGTGTCGTCACCGAAGTACGCCGCGGCGAGGCCGTGGCACAGCTCGTGGAGGATGATCGCGACGACCAGGCAGCCGAAGAGGATCAGCGCCTCGCGCAGCGGCATCGGTCAGTGCTTGGTGGCGGCGTTCGCGCAGTCGATGCAGAGCCGGGCCATCGGCATGGCGTCGAGCCGGGCCGGGAGGATCAGCTGCGAGCACGACTCGCAGACGCCGTAGGTGCCGGCGTCGAACTTGGCGATGGCGTCCTCGACCTCGAGCAGCGTGTCGGAGAGGGTGCCCTGGAGCGCCTCGATCTCGCTGCGCTCGGCGGTCACCTGGCTCGTGTCGGCGAAGCCCTCGTCGAAGGTCGCGTTCTCGGTCAGACCGTGGATCTGCTCGCGGATGCGGTCGCGCTCGGCCTCGAGCTCGGAGCGCAGGCGGGGAAGGTCGGGAGTATCGGCCATCCGCCGATGCTACCCCCGCCCCCTCCCCCGTTGTTTGGGCGATTGTGGGGGCC
>JAFMJM010000028.1 GCA_017853455.1 Acidimicrobiia bacterium
CAACGTGTTCAAGCCGGTGATGATCTTCAACTTCCTGCACTCGGTCGACCTGCTCACCGACTCGTGCCGCAACTTCCGCGAGTTCGCGATCGAGGGGGTGGAGGCCGACCGGGCCCACATCGCCGAGTACGTCGACAACTCGCTGATGCTGGTGACCGGTCTCAACGAGTCGATCGGCTACGACAACGCCGCCAAGATCGCCAAGCACGCCCACCAGAACGGCCTCAAGGCCAAGGAGGCGGCGGCTGCGCTCGGTCTGCTCACCGAGGAGCAGTACGACGAGATCATCCGCCCCGCCGACATGTGCGAGCCCGGCTGAGCCCAAGACCTTGTTTGGGTGATTGTTGGGGCCAGAGGCCCCACAATCACCCAAACAACGGGGTGGGCGGGGTCGGCGCCGACAGCGCCGGGGGCGGGGGTCAGATCTGCGGGAGATCGGTCCGGGTGGGACCGAAGGTGATGGTCTCGCCGGGGGCGAGGGGGAAGTGGCAGGCCACGAACTGGCCGGGCGACACCTCACGGATCTCCGGCTCCTCGGCGGCGCACCGCTCGGTGGCCTTCGGGCAGCGGGTGCGGAACCGGCAGCCGCTCGGCGGGTCGAGCGGGGAGGGGATCTCGCCGGCCAGCACGGTGGTGGGGTCGGGCCGCTGCGCCGGGTCGGGCACCGGGATGGCCGCCAGCAGCGCTGCGGTGTACGGGTGCGCGGGCCGGGCGTACAGCGTGTCGGGCGGGGCGACCTCGCAGACCTTGCCGAGGTACATGACCATCACCCGGTCGCTGACGTTCTTGACCACCGCCAGGTCGTGGGCGATGAAGATCATCGTCAGGCCGTAGCGGTCCTTCATCTCGTCGAGGAGGTTGAGGATCTGGGCCTGGACCGAGACGTCGAGCGCCGACACCGGCTCGTCGCAGATGATGACCTTCGGGTCGGTGATGACCGCCCGGGCGATGGAGATCCGTTGGCACTGGCCGCCGGAGAACTCGTGGGGACGGCGGTCGGCGTTGGCGGGGTCGATCCCGACGTCGTCGAGGGCGGCGGCGACCTTGGCCTCCCGCTCGTCGGGGGTGCCGATCTTCCAGATGTCGAGGCCCTCGCGGACGATGCTGCGCACGTCGCGCCGCGGGTTGAGCGACGAGATCGGGTCCTGGAAGATCATCTGCAGGCGGGGCCGCTGGGCCCGCAGCGCCTCGCCCTTGAGCTTGGTGAGGTTGGTGCCCTCGAAGACGACCGCTCCCGCCTTGGGTCGGGGGAGCTGCATGATCGCCCGGCCGGTGGTCGACTTGCCGCAGCCCGACTCGCCGACGATGCCGAGGGTCTCGCCCTCGACCAGGTCGAGCGACACGTCGCTGACCGCCTGGACCTTGCGGCCGTGGCCGGCGGGGAACTCCACCACGAGGTGCTCGACCCGCAGCAGGGCGTCGCCCTCGGGACGCAGGTGGGCGGTGCCCGTGCCGGCCATCAGGCCTCTCCTCCGTTCGGTGCGCCGACCGGGGTGCCCGTCGCCGGGCGGCGGGAGGGCGGGTCGACGGGGAACCAGCACCGGTACTCGTGGCCGGGAGCGTCGCCCGCGACCAGCGGCGGCTCCTCGGTCCGGCAGCGGTCCTGGGCGAACGCGCACCGGGGGGCGAACCGGCACCCGGGCGGCGGGGTGATCAGGTTGGGTGGCCGGCCCGGGATGGTCGACAGCCGGGCGTGCGACGGCTGGTCGAGCCGCGGGATCGACGACAGCAGGGCCTGGGTGTACGGCATCCGCAACTCGGAGAACAGCACCGCGGTGGGGGCTCGCTCGACGATCCGACCGGCGTACATGACGGCGATCTCGTCGGCCCGGCCGGCGACCACGCCGAGGTCGTGGGTGATCATGATCGTGGCCATGTGGCGCTCGCGCTGCTGCTGGGCGATGAGCTCGAGCACCTGGGCCTGGACCGTGACGTCGAGGGCCGTGGTCGGCTCGTCGGCGAAGAGGAGGGCCGGGCCGCACGCCAGGGCCACGGCGATGCACACCCGCTGGCGCATGCCCCCCGACAGCTGGTGGGGGTACTCCTTCATCCGGCGCTCGGGCTCGGGGATCCGCACCGAGCGCAGCAGGGCGACGGCCATCTCGCGGGCGTGGGACCGGTCGACCTCGAGGTGCTCGTGGATGGCCTCGGTGATCTGCTTGCCGATCTTCATCACCGGGTTGAGCGAGGTCATCGGGTCCTGGAAGATCATCGCCATCTGGCGGCCCCAGAAGTCCCGGAGGTCCTTCGGGGAGAGCTCGCCGATCTCCTGGCCCTCGAAGCGGATCGAGCCGGTGCGGGTCGCACCCCGCTTGGGCAGGAGCCCCATGATCGACCGGGCGAGCACCGTCTTGCCCGAACCGGACTCGCCGACGATGCCGAGGGTGCGGCCCGCTGCGAGGGTGAGCGAGACGCCGTCGACGGCGCGCACCGTGCCGCGGCCGGTCGCGAACGAGGTGTGGAGGTCGGTGACCTGGAGGAGGGTGTCGTCGCGTTCCATCAGACCGAGCTCTCCCGCACGTCGAGGCGGGCGCGCACGACGTCGCCGAGGAAGTTGAGGCTGAGCACCGTGAAGAAGATCAGCAGCGCCGGCTCGAAGATGATGTGGGGTGACTCCTGGAGGCTGCTGCGCTGCGAGCCGATGATGTTGCCCCACGACGGGGTGGGCGGCTTCACCCCCACGCCGAGGATCGACAGCGTCCCCTCGGCGACCATGGCCACCGCCACGCCGAGCAGTGCGATCGAGAGCATGGCGGGCAGGACGTTGGGGAGCACCTCGCGGACCATGATCCGGAGGGGCTTGGCGCCCTGGGCCTTGGCCGACAGGACGAACTCGCGCTCCGACCAGGTGAGGGCCGAGGCGCGGGTGATGCGTCCGAGGAGCGGGATCGAGACGATGCCGAGGGCGAGGATCAGGATGATCTTCGGGTCGGCACCCGAGCTGCCGCCCGTCTCGCCCGCCGATCCCTGCAGGAAGGCCACGAGGGCCAGGGCCAGGATCACCGCCGGGATCGACAGGAACACGTTGAACACGGCGGTCAGGACGGTGTCGACCTTGCCCCCGAAGTAGCCGGCGAGCATGCCGAGCACGCCGCCGAACACGAACCCGACGATCACCGCACCGATCGACACGAGCAGCGACGCCCAGGCGCCGTAGAGCAGCCGCGCCAGCATGTCGCGGCCGTTGGTGTCGCACCCGAGGAGGTGGCCCGGTGCCGTGCCCTCCTTGGCGAACGGGCCGAGCCGGGCGCACATGGCGTACGACCGGTTGGGGTCCTTCAGCGGCAGGGCACCGAGCTGGGCGAGCACCGCCAGGATCACGATGAGCACGAGCCAGCCGATGGCGATCCAGGCGCCGACGCCGAGGCGCCGCCGCCGACCGGTCTCCGACATGACGGCGGTCATGTAGAGCTGCCCCTGGCCGACGGCGAGGCCGGGCGAGAGGGTGTCCTCGGCGAAGCGGCTGAGGTCGGAGGTGGTGGCCTCGGTGCCCTCGCCGGGCCCGGGCACGCGGGGCGCGTCAGGAGGCGTCGGCACGGCGGATCCTCGGGTCGAGCAGGATGTAGAGGAAGTCGACGACGAAGTTGATGAGCACGAACAACGTCGCGATCACGAGCACGTAGCTCTGGAGCTCCACGTACTCACGGGCGACGATGGCCTGGTAGATCTTCTCGCCCATCCCGGGCACGCCGAAGATGACCTCGACCACGACGGCGCCGCCGATCAGGGTCCCGATGTTGAGGCCGGCGACCGTGAGCAGCGTGAGGCTCGACGGGCGCAGGGCGTGGCGGAACAGGATCCGCCGATTGGAGAGGCCCTTCGCCTTGGCCATCGTGATGAAGTTCTCCTGCAGGGTGGCGATCATGTCGCTGCGGAGCAGGCGCATGTAGATGGCGACCTGCCCGGCGGCGAGCGTGATCACGGGGAGCACCATGTACTTGAAGTGCTCCACGTTGAACGTGCGGGTCCGGTCGAAGAGTGGGTCGAGCCATCCGGGTTCGTACCCCGCCGTCGGGAACCACTTCAGCTTCACCCCCACGACGTACGCGAGCACGAGGGCCAGCACGAAGTTGGGGATCGCGAGCAGGGCGAACGCCGAGGTGTTGATGCCCCGGTCGGTGCGGCTGCCGTTGCGGTACGCGGTGAGCACCCCGAGCGGGATGGCGATGGCCAGGGCCAGGATCTGGGCGTACAGCACCAACTGGATCGAGATGGGCAGCGACTGCTTGAGGAAGTCGGTGACCGGCTGGCGGGTGGAGTACTTGCGCCCGAGGTTGCCCTCGAGGATCCCCGAGGTGCCCTCGCTGCGCAGCCCGGGGACGCCCAGGTAGTTGACGTACTGCTGGAGGAAGGGCTTGTCGAGGCCGAGGTCCTGCTGCAGGGCGGCCCGCTGGGCGTCGGTCCCGAACGGGATGATCGTCGCCATCGGGTCGCCCGGCAGCAGTCGGACCAGGCTGAAGGTGAAGAAGGAGACGAGCAGCAGCACCACCGCCAGTTGCGCGAACCGGCGTCCGATCAGGCGCGCTGCGTCCACCTCCTCACCCCCCGTGTGTTGTCGGTGCGGTCGACGGGCCTACTTGGAGAGGTAGAGCCCGTCGACCGGGATCCGGCCGTACATGAAGCGGGGGCTCCCGCCACCGTCGGGCAGCGGGGCACCGAGGATGCCCTTGACGCCCTTCGACGCGATCGTCCAGTTCACGAACCACGCCGGGATGATGTACTGCCCGCCGGCCATCTCCTTGTTGAAGGTCTCGTACGACGAGTCCTGGCTCTGGAGACGACCCTCGTCGAGGGAGGTCTGCATCTCGGGGTCGTTGATCCGCGGGAAGTTGATCGGCGAGGTCTTCGACCACCAGACGTAGTTGCCGGCGTCACCGAACTCGGGGTCGGAGTGGAAGTTGCGCCACAGCATCACCGAGAACTTGCCCTGGAGGGCGGTGCCGATCAGCTGGCTCTGGGCCACCTGCGAGATGTTGGGGTTCATCCCGACCTTCTTGACCATCTCCGAGAGGAGCTGCGCCTCGGCGAGGTTCTCCGAGTCGTCGGTCGTGAGGAAGGTCACGTCGAACGAGCCGCCGTTGGCCGCCTTGACCTTGTCGACGAGGGCCTTGGCGGCCTTCGGGTCGTACTTGGGGAACCCGTTGTTCTTGACGTAGCCCTGGGCCTTCGAGTCGATGATGCTCGTGGTGACGTCGTTGATCCCCTTGTTGCGGATCTGGTTGATCTCCTTGACGTTGATCGCCTGGGCGATCGCGAGCCGCGCGTCGGCGTTGTTGAACGGCGCGGCTGCGGTGTTGAGCATGTAGTAGCGGACGTCACGGTTGCCGGGCGGCTCCGTGACGGTGTCGATGCCGGAGCTGTTGCGGAGCTTGTCGATCGACAGCGAGCTCGACGTGTGCATGATGTTGAGCTGCCCACCGAGGAGCTGGGTGTCACGGGTCGGCGAGTCGACGACCGGCACGAAGGTGATCTTGTCGAGGTACGGCAGGGCGTTGCCCTTGGCGTCCTTCTTCCAGTACGAGGTGTTCTTCGACACCGTCAACGCCTCGTTGACCTTCCACGAGTCGAGCTTGAACGGGCCGGTGCCGATCAGGTTGGTCGCGCAGGTGTCGGGGTTGTTGAGCTGCGCCGGGGCGGCGATGCCGGCCCGGCCGACCAGGTACAGGTAGGCGGGAAGGGCCGGCCAGCCGACCTTGGTCGTGATCTTGACCGTGAGCGGGTCGACGACGTCGACCTGCTGGATGTTGTTGAAGACGAAGCCGAGCAGCGAGCCCTTCAGCCAGGCGTCGATGTTCTGCTTCACGGCGGCGGCGTCGAGGGCCTCGCCGTTGTGGAACTTCACGCCGGAGCGGACCTTGACCGTCCACTGGGTGAAGTCGGCGTTGGGGGTGACGGACTCGGCCAGGTTGGGCACGTACTTGCCCTTGGTGTTGGGCGCCGTCAGCGTGTCGTAGATCGCCGAGGCGACCTGGATGCCCGAGATGGCCAGCTGGGCCTGCGGGAGGCAGAGGCCGTTGGCCGACTCGGCCTCGAGTCCGAAGCGGACCTCGCCGCCCGGCTTCGGGCCGGACGCGGCGCCGGCGGGCAGGGCCGTGGTGACGAACGCCGTGGCGAGCAGGGCTCCCAGGACGGCGACGGCGGCCCAGCGGGTCCGGCGGTGGCGGCGGTGCTGCGACACGGTGTTCCCCCGTTCTCCCCGGCGACGCCGGGGGTTCGACCGGCCAGGGGGCCGGACGTCGGTCGTGACCACGGTGACCTCGGTCACAGGTGTGAGCCTAGGTCATCCGGACGGGGTGCTTCCACGCGGGTGCCCGGACCGGGTCCGGACCAGCTCCGGTGGCGGGTCCGGTGGCGGGTCCGGGGGCGGGTCCGGGGGCCGACCGACCGGGGGTAGCGTCGGCCCATGACGGCCGACGAGGCGGCCCCGGGGGCCTGGTTGCAGGTCACCCCGACCTGCCGGATCCCGCTCGCCGAGCTCGAGTGGCGGGTCACCCGGTCGGGGGGACCGGGCGGTCAGCACGCCAACACGACCGATTCCCGGGTCGAGGTGCGGTTCCGGCCCGAGGGCTCGGCGGGCCTCGGTCCGGGCCAGCGGGCTCGGCTCCTGGCCCGGTTGGGGCCGGTCGTCACGGCCGTGGCGGCCGACACCCGCTCCCAGGCCCGGAACCGGGAGATCGCCCTCGAGCGTCTGCGCGACCGGCTGGCGGCGGGGCTGGCCGTGGCCGCGGTGCGGCGTCCGACCCGGCCCGGGCGGGGGGCGAAACAGGCCCGGCTCGACGCCAAGCGGCGGCGGTCCGACACGAAACGGGGCCGGGGCCGCCCGGGCGCCGACGACTGACCGGGGCGCTCAGCCCCGGGCGACGACCGCGTCGCACCAGGCGTGGATGGCGCCGATCACGGCCTCGGCGCGCAGGGAGTGGAAGACGTCGAAGGCGTGGGGTGCGCCGGGCACCTCGAGGTACACGACCTCCTGCCCGGGCACGGCGCGCAGCCGCTCGACGTAGGCGCGCGTCAGTGCGACCGGCACGAGGTTGTCGGCGCTGCCCTGGACCACCAGCTGCGGAACCCCGGCCCCGGCGATCAGGTCGATCGGCGACCACGACCGGTACCGGTCGGGGTCCTCGGTCGGGGTGGCGCCGAACACCAGCGCCGCGGCCCGACCGGCCCACCGGGTGTCGCGGCGCGTGCGGAAGGTGAACATGGAGAGCAGGTCGGTGGGCGGGTAGACGGGCACGGCCCCGACGACCGACGTGTCGGCGGCCTCGAAGCCGGGCTGGAATCGCGGGTCGCCGGGGGTGAGCGCGGCGACGGCGGCGAGGTGGCCACCCGCGGAGCCGCCGGTGACGACGACGCGGGTCGGGTCGCCGCCGAACTCCGCGACGTGCTCGTGGACCCACGCCAGGGCGGCCTTCACGTCGACGATCTGCCCGGGCATCCGGGTCTTCGGTGCCAGGCGGTAGTTCACCGCCACGCACACCCAGCCGGCGGCCGCCATCCGGTTCATGAGCGGGCGTCCCTGCTGGCGCTTGTTGCCGACCAGCCACGCCCCGCCGTGCACCTGCACGAGGACGGGGGCACCGGTGACCCCGCCGCGGGGCCGGTAGACGTCGCAGCGGTGTCGGCGGACGCCGTCGGGCAGGTAGGCGAGGTCGCCGATCCGCTCCACCCGTCGGTCGCCGAGCCAGAACGGGATCAGCAGGCGTCGGCCGCGGCCGGGGTCGGGCTGCGGGGCCGGGAGGTCGGCGTCGGCGAACGCGGCGGTCACGGCGGCGCGGCTGCGCCAGGCCAGGATCTCCTCGACGACGAGGGCCACGCCGCCCACCGCGGCGGCGCCGAGCCCGATCCAGCCGACGGGCCGGTGGAGCCCGCCGAGCGCGACCAGCACCACCACCGCGCCGCCGAGGGCCAGCAAGGTGAAGTGGGCGAGCTCGGCGACGAGCCATTCGGCGAAGAACGAGAACACGAACCCGATGAGCGAGCGCGTGGGCCACAACACGTTCAGGCCGAGCGCCAGGGTGACCAGCCCGACGGCGAACAGGATCCAGGGCACGGTCGCCTCCGGGGCACATTGGACCGGTCGGTCGAACCGGACGGAGCGGCATGAATGGTCGGGAGCGCTCCGCAGCGTAGGCGATCCGTGCGCAAACGGTTGCGGTGTGGGCTACGCTGCGCGCAACGACCCGGTCACGGGGACGATGGGGGGATCACGATGCGCAAGTTCCGTTGGGTGCTCGTCACCGTTGCGGTGGCCGTCGCCGCGGCGTCGCTGGGAATCGTCGCTCCGGCGGGCGCGCAGAGCGCCGACGCTCCGGGCGTCACCGCCAAGGAGATCAAGGTCGGCGGCGTGGTCGGCAAGACCAACCCGACGGGCCGGCCGTACGAGAACGGCTTCATCGGGGCGCAGGCGTACCTCGATCTGATCAACAAGAAGGGCGGCGTCAACGGCCGCAAGATCTCGATCGTCGCGAAGTACGACGACCAGTCGCGCGACTCGAAGAACATCACCGCCATCCGCTCGCTGGTCGAGGAGGACAAGGTCTTCGCCGTGCTGCCGGTCGAGACCCAGAACTTCGCCGGTGCCGACTACCTGGTCCAGAAGGGAACGCCCACCTTCGGCTGGAACATCAACTCGCAGTGGGAGAAGGGTCCGAACCTCTTCGGGGCCGGTGGCTCGTACCTCTGCTTCACCTGCCCGATCCTCGCTCCGACGTTCATCGCACAGCAGCAGGACGCGAAGAAGGTCGGTCTGCTCGCCTACGGATCGTCGGCGTCGTCGACCGACTGCTCGCAGGGCCAGGAGGCGGCCTTCGACAAGTGGGGCCCGAAGGTGGCGTTCAAGGACCGCAGCCTCTCGTTCGGCTTCTCGGCCAACGACGTGTCGGCCGCGGTCCAGGCGGTCAAGGACAACGGCGTCGACTTCATGGCGACCTGCATGGACATCAACGGTGAGTCCAACTTCAACAAGGCGCTGAAGCAGTCCGGCGTCACCAATGTCAAGTACTACGCCCCCGAGGGCTACGACTCCGGGGTCCTCAAGGAGCTCGGCTCCGACCTCGACGGCTTCACGTTCGTCATCGACTTCCTGCCGTTCGAGAACGCCAAGGAGTCGCCGAACATGCAGCTCTTCATCAAGGAGATGAAGAAGCGCGGCATCGAGCCGGGTGAGCACTCGCTGGTGGGCTGGAACAGCGCCCAGCTGCTGGTCGAGGGACTGCGGAAGGTGGGCAAGAACGTCACCCAGAAGGGGGTCGTCGACGCCATCAACCAGCTCACCGACTACACCTACGAGGGCACCCGCCCGTCGGTCGACTGGAGCACCGCCCACGGGCCGTTCCCGCCGGGGAGCAAGTCGTGCTCGGCCTACGTCGAGGTCAAGAACGGCAAGTTCGTGCCGGTCTACAACCAGCCCGGCAAGCCGTACGTCTGCTTCCCGCAGAACCCCTACCCGGCGACACTCGTCCCGGAATACAGCGCGAGCTGATCCGGGCGCACACGATCGACTGAGGGGTTCGAGTGCTGCTCGTCGCGGTCCCGCCGCTCTCGAGTTGGGTCCAGTACCTGATCGAGGGCTTCCCGGTCGGGTGCGTGTTCGGCCTGGTCGCGATCGGCCTGGTCCTCACGTACAAGACGTCGGGGGTGTTCAACCTGGCGTTCGGGGCCCAGGCGTTCCTGTCGGCGGCCGTGATGTACTCCCTCGACGCCCGGGGCTGGCCGCTCTGGCTGTGCTTCGTGGTGTCGGTGGTGATCGTCGCCCCGCTCTTCGGGCTCCTGCTCGACCGCGCCCTGTTCCGCTACATGCGCAATGCGTCGTGGGTGGTGAAGCTGGTCACGTCGCTGGGTCTGTTCGTGGCGCTGCCCGAGATCGTCAAGGCGCTGATCACGGGCCAGCGGGCCAAGTTCAACGCTCCGAGCCTGGCCCGCCTCTTCGGGATCCAGGCCCTCGCAGGTGACGACGGCGTCTTCAAGATCGGCTCCTACGTGGTCAACGCCGACCTCGCGACCATCGTGGTGGCGACGGTCGTGGTGGTGGTCGCCCTGTTCGTGCTGTTCCGGTACACCGCGCTCGGCCTGCGCATGCGGGCCATCGTCGAGTCGTTCCGGATGGTCGAGCTCGCCGGGGTCGACAGCGAGCGCGTGAGCATGGCGGCCTGGATGCTGTCGAGCTTCCTCGCCGGTCTGGCCGGGGTGCTGCTCGCGCCGCTGATCTCCGTCGACTCGGCCGGCTTCACGCTCCTGCTGGTGTCCGCGGTGGCGGCCGCCGCCTTCGGCCGCCTCGTGAGCATCCCGGTGGCGCTCGCCGGCGGGCTGATCCTCGGAATCGGCCAGCGCGCCATCATCGGGTTCTCCTACTTCTGGAACTGGCCCCAGTCCCTCCAGACCGGGGTCCGTCCGGCGTTGCCCTTCCTGGCGCTGTTCCTGTGCCTGATCTTCCTGCCGGCGGTCCGGGGTCGTCGTGAGGTCACCGACCCGCTCTCGGGCGTCGATCCGCCGCCGCCGGCGATGGCGCACGAGTACAAGGACGCCGACACCGCCCGCATGACCAAGCGGATCTTCCCCGTGTTCATCGCGCTGTTCGTGGTCGTGGTGTGCTTCCTGCTGTCGGACCTGTGGGTGTTCCGACTCACCGACGCCCTCACCCTGGCCGTGGCGTTCCTCTCGATCACGGTGTTCACCGGACTCGGGGGGCAGGTGTCGCTCGGCCAGGCGGCCTTCGCCGGCATCGGTGGGTACACGGTCGCCAATCTCGCCACCGAGAACCACTGGCCGGTGCTGCTGGCCCTCCTCGCCGGGATCGCGCTCGCCGCCGTGATCGGTGCGCTGCTCGCGGTGCCCGCCCTGCGCCTCGGCGGGATCTTCCTGACGCTCGCGACGCTGGCCTTCGGGCTGATGGCCGACAACATCGTGTTCTCGGCCAAGTCGGTGGCGGGTGGCGCCCCGGGCATCGACATCGCGCGGCCGTCGTTCCTCGACGGCAACTCCCTCTTCGGCCGCGACCAGATGTGGTTCCTGTTCGTGTTCGCCTGCTTCGGGCTGGTGGGCTACCTCGTCATCTTCGTGCGCAACGGCACGACGGGGCGCTTCTTCGCCAGCCTGCGCGGGAGCGAGACCGCCGCGGCCGCGATCGGCATCAACGGCACCCGCCAGCGGATCACCCTCTTCGCCCTCTCGGCCGGCATCGCCGGGCTGGGTGGTGGCCTGATCGCGTTGCAGGCCGGCCACGTCGACGCGCTGACCTTCCCGGCGCTGTTCGGGGTCGCGTGGATCGTCCTGGTGGTGTCGCTCGGAGCCCGCACCGTCGACGGGGCGCTCAACGCCGCGCTCGGCTTCGTCATCTTCCAGTGGCTGCTCGGTGACTACTTCAAGATGGACGCCAGCATCGCCCTGATCGGGTTCGGCTTCGGGGCCATCACCTACGCCCGCCACCCCGAGGGCATCGTCGAGTTCCGCACCCGGGAGAGCCTGCTGGCCCGGCGCAAGGCGGCGCTGATGAAGGCCCGCATCGAGCAGATGTTCTCCGACCGGCCGATGCCCGACGGCTTCCTCCCCACCCGGGCCGTCACCGCACCGGTGTTCCTCGGCTTCGTGGCGCTGCTCGTGGTCGTGATCGCCAACCGCATCGTCGGCGGCTCCGACTCGGTCGCCCCCTGGGTGATCGCCCTGTGCCTCGGACCCAGCCTGCTCTACGCCGTCGGCTGGTCGCTCGTCACCAACGCCCGGTTGACCCGCGAGAGCGGATTCCGGGCCGGGTGGGCGATCATGGCCGGCGCCGCCGTCGTCGGTGCGGGCCTCGGCTGGTTCCTCACCAACGTGACCGTCGGGCACACCGACTTCGGCGACCCGCAGATCGCGATCGTGGCTCCCACCTGGATCGGGGTCGTGATCGGCCTCGTCGCCGGATACGCGGTCGCCGCGTTCTTCGTCCTCCCGGTGCAGGTCTCGTCGATCGCCCGGGCGCGCGGCTGGCGCACCGTGCCCGTGTCGTGGATGGACGGCCGGACGCCGACCCTCTGGATCGTCATCGGGACCTTCCTGTGCTACTGGACGACCAAGGGCTGGGACGCGCCGTTCCTGTGGCCGCTGTACTTCCTGACCTTCGTGGCGTTCACGGTGCTGGTCCAGTGGATCGGCGCGGTGCAGAACGGCATCAACGAGCTGGCCGTCGGTGAGATCGACGTGGCGCCGGGGGTGCCGCTCGCCGACGACGGCCTGCCCGAGGAGCTGCCGGCCCTGGCGGGGGAGAAGGCGTGATGGGTGACGTCACCCCGGTCGACGCGAACGTGCCCGGTGCGCTCCTCGACGCCGTCGGGGTCACCAAGCGCTTCGCCGGCATCACCGCGCTCCACGCCGTCGACCTCACGGTGGCGCCCGGCGAGATCGTGGGGCTCATCGGCCCCAACGGCGCCGGCAAGACCACGTTCTTCAACTGCCTCCTCGGGATCCTGCGCCCCGAGGAGGGCACGGTCCGCTTCGACGGCCGCGACGTCACGGGCCTGCCGGTCTACAAGCGGGCCCGGCTGGGATTCGGTCGGACCTTCCAGCGGATGGAGCTGTTCGCCGGGATGTCGGTCCGCGACCACTTCATCGTGGCCGACCGGGCCCACCGGGGCGAGGGCAGCCTCTGGCGTGACCTGTGCAATCGGTCGCAGCCCACGGCCGCCGAGAACGAGCGGGCCGACGCGATGTTGGCGCTGCTCGGGCTCGAGTCCGACGCCCAGCGACCCGCCGAGTCGCTGAGCCTCGGACGGGGTCGGCTGGTGGAGCTGGGTCGGGCGCTCATGACCGAGCCGAAGCTGCTCCTGCTCGACGAGCCGTCGTCGGGTCTCGACGTCACCGAGACCGGTGCGTTCGGCGACCGGTTGCTCGAGGTGCAGCAGGAGCGCGGGTTCGCGATCCTGCTGGTGGAGCACGACGTCGAGATGGTCCAGCGACTGGTCAGCCGCCTCTACGTGCTCGACTTCGGCACGCTCATCGCCTCGGGTCCGACGGCCGAGGTGTTCGCCGACGCCGCCGTGCGCAAGGCCTACCTCGGGAGCGTCGACTGATGGGCGAGCAGCCGTCGATGGAGACCCCGGGCGTGCCGCTGCTCGAGCTGCGCGACGTCGAGGCGGGCTACGGCCCGTTCCGCGCCCTGTTCGGCGTGTCGTTCGCCATCCAGCCGCGCTCGGTGACCGCGTTGCTCGGGTCCAACGGTGCGGGCAAGACCACCGTGGTGCGGGTGGCGTCGGGTCTGGTGGCCCCGACCGCCGGCCAGCTGCTCCTCGAGGGGGTCGACGTCACCGGGCGCCGGGCGTTCCGGCTGGCCCGAGACGGTGTGGTCCACGCCCCCGAGGGCCGGTCGGTGTTCGCCTCGCTCACCGTCGAGGAGAACCTGGTCCTGACGTTCCAGCAGGTGTTCGGCCGCTCGGGGGTCAAGGCGGCCCTCGAGGAGGCGTACACGTTGTTCCCGCGGATGGGGGAGCGACGGCGGCAGCTGGCGGGCACGTTGTCGGGCGGCGAGCAGCGCATGCTGTCGCTGGCCCGGGTGATGGTCCGCAAGCCCAAGCTGCTCATCACCGACGAGCTGTCGCTCGGTCTGGCGCCGGTCATCATCGACGAGGTCTACGAGACGCTCGTCACGATCCGCGACTCGGGGTGCGCGCTGCTCATCGTGGAGCAGCACGTGCACCAGGCGCTGTCGCTCGCCGACGACGTCGTGGTGCTCGCCAAGGGGCGGGTCGTGGTGCAGGGGGCGGCCGGCGAGCTCGGTGACGTCACCGAGCGCCTCATGCCCGGCGCCTCGGCCTGAGCCCACGTCCCGGCGTCCCGCAGGGACGCGTCCCCGAGCGGCGGGCGGGGAGGTCTCAGCCGGAGGTGTCGGCGGGTGCCGGCGGCGCGGTCGTGGTGGTCGACGGCACCGTCCGCGACGGCGTGGTGGTCGTCGTGGGGAGCGGGAGCGCCCGGTCGGCCCGACGCGTCGCGCACGGTCCGGCCGAGGCGAGCGCCGGGTTCTCGATGCGCATCCGCTCGCAGAACGTCGCGCGTGACACCTTCCAGACGCCGCCGTCGAGCACGGCAGACCCCCGGGTGAGGACCTTGGGCATGGGCGTGCCACCGAGCTGCAGCTCGGTGTGGGCGACGGCCCGGGTGCGCCCCACACAGATCGCGCCGGCCGCGGTGAGCGTGCCGCCGGGTCCGGCCTGGGCGGCGAGCCACTGGGCGATCAGCGCCTGGAGTGCCGGGTCGTCGCCGCCCTGGAGCCGGGCGGCCCGCTCGGGGGTCGACGTCGCCGGGTCGGTCTGCCCGGGCGTGGTCGAGAACACGATCGAGTACGACTCCGCGATGGCGGCATCGGTGCCGATGGCGCACCGGGACCGGCTCGCGGCCGACGCGGCGGTGGCCGGTGCGAACGCACCGGCCACCGTCAGCGTGCCGACGGCCACTCCGAGGAGCAGCCGGAGGTACCGGGCGCGCAGCCCGGTGGCGGGGGTCAGCTCCCCAGTGCGGTGAGGCACTTGGCGCCGAGGGTCGGGGTGGCGGGGTTGGCACCCACCAGGTCGCAGAGGGTCGCGCCCGACACCTTCCACTTGCCCTTGACAAGCTCGGCGTCTCCGACGAAGGAGAGGCCGGCGCCCTTGGTGGGCGGGGTGGTGAGGTTCCGCGGCTGGTTCAGCGCCAGGTCGTACTTGAAGGTCGCCGCCGTCTTGCCGTCGCAGGTGACCTCGACGATCACCGGGTAGGTGGCCGTGGTGGCCGAGCCACCCTGGCCGCTGGCGTTGGCCGCCGCGGTGCTCTCGTCGATGATGGCGACGAGCTTGTCGCCGTCGGCGATGCCGGCGAGCTTCTCGGCCGAGCTCGCACCGAGGAAGAACGGCGTGAAGGCCGCCCGGATGTTCTCGGCGGAGTTCTTGTCCTTCTTGCAGTCGGTGATCTTGGCGCTCTTCTTCGCCTTGGCGTCGACGCCGGCGCCGGCCGGGCCGGCGAGGACGCCGACGCTGAGCAGGCTGGTGGCGAGCAGCACGAGTGCGACACGTCGCATGGTTTCCCCCCTGGGATCGTGGTGCCGGTGCGGAACCGGTTGTGGGACTGTTCCGACCGGCGGTCGGGACGTCACAGACGCTAACAGCAGGCCTGCAGTGGTGGTGGCCGCCGACGGTGCTTCCGCGCCGGTCGCCGTGGATGTCCGATTCCGCCCCGAATCCGGTGGAATGCCGGGGTCACCCACCCAGCACCCCGAATCGCACCGTCCGGGCGAGCGTGTCGACGACCACGGCGCGGTCGGGAGCCGCCGGGTCCGGGCCGGTGGTGAGCGACACCGTGCGCTCGATCATGGCCAGGACGGCGATGGCGGCGACGTGGGCGTCGAGGTCGGGCGCGACCGTGGCGATCCGGGCCGCGATCCGGTCGGTGACCGTGGCGGTGGGTCCGGCGCCGACCGGCCCGGACTCGGCCTCGGCCGCCACCGGGTCGGCCCACACCCGCAGCACGGCGCCCGAACGGTCGGTGAGCTCGGCGAAGCGGGTGATCCACGCCCGGAGGCGGTCGTCGGCCCCGGGTCCGGCGAGGTCGGGGAACTCGTCGGCCAGTGCCGTCATGGCGGTGGCGACCTCGTCGGCGAGGGCCCGGAACAGCTCCTCCTTGTTGGCGAAGTAGAGGTAGAAGGTGCCGTGCGAGGTCGAGGCCGCCCGCACCACGTCGTCGACCCGGGCGGTGTGGTAGCCGCGTTCGGCGAAGACGGCCGCGCCCGCCTCGAGGAGGCGCTGGCGGGTCCGTTGCCCACGGGGGCGCAGCGCGCGCCCGTTCGCGGGATCGTCGGCGGCCATGGCGGCACCGTACCGCGTCGGCGTCGTCCCGAATGTCCGAAGGTGCCGCCCCCGGGCCCGGTGACCCCCGCGGGTCGTGCGGTACGCTCCCGCCCCATGACGACTCCCACCCACGACTCGATCTCGGTCGGCGACGAGGCCCCGGCGCTCGTCGTCGAGAAGCTCTCCCGCACGCACTTCGTGAAGTACGCGGGCGCCTCGGGGGACTTCAACCCGATGCACCACGACGACACCATCGCCACCACCGCCGGCAACCCGTCGGTGTTCGGCCACGGCATGCTCACCGCCGGTCTGATGGCGCGGGTCGTCAAGGACTGGTTCGGCCCCGAGGCGATGCGCCGGTACGGCGTCCGCTTCTCCAAGCAGGTCTGGCCGGGCGACACCCTGACCTTCAACGCCAAGGTCACCGCCAAGCGTGACGAAGGCAGCGAGCACCTCGTCGACCTCGATCTCACTGCCACCAACCAGGACGGCGTCGAGGTCATGACCGGCACCGCCACGGCGGCGGTCGCCTGATGGGGCTCCTCGACGGGCGGGTCGCGGTCGTCACCGGCTCCGGACGGGGCATCGGTCGCGAGTTCGCGCTCTGCATGGCCCGCGAGGGTGCCAAGGTCGTGATCAACGACGTCGGCGTCAGCCTCGACGGCCGCGGCACCGAGGACGACACCGCGGTCGCCGTCTGCCGCGAGATCGAGGCGCTCGGCGGCGAGGCCGTGCCCAACTACGACTCGGTCTCCGACTTCGAGGGCGCCAAGCGCATCATCGACACCGCCGTCGAGGCGTTCGGCACGATCGACATCCTGGTCAACAACGCCGGCATCGTCCGCGACAAGACGCTGGTCAAGATGGACGAGTCCGACTTCGACGCCGTGATCGACGTCCACCTCAAGGGCTCGTTCAACTGCGCCCGGCACGCCGCTCCGATCATGAAGGAGAAGGGGTACGGCCGCATCATCAACATCACGTCGTCGGCCGGCCTGCGCGGCAACTTCGGCCAGACCAACTACGG